>JBJEOO010000025.1:0-4271 GCA_051880755.1 Hominenteromicrobium sp. | reverse complement strand
GGACCTGTTTGCGGGCGTCGATGCGGAGGATGAAACCGATCTGTGCCGGATGCTGCCGCGCGACGAGCTGGAAGCCCGCTTAAAGCACCACCGCGATACATACATTACGCTGGAGGATTTCAAATGGATCAAGGCGCACGGTCTCAATACGGTGCGCATCCCGGTTCCGCACTTTATTTTCGGTGATGATCCGGCGTTTTGCGATCCGTATGTGCCGTGCATCGAGTATCTCGACAAGGCGTTTGACTGGGCGGATGAAACGGGGCTGAAGATTCTCATCGATCTGCACACCGCGCCGGACGGCCAGAACGGCTTTGACAACGGCGGCATCTGCGGCGTGTGCAAGTTTTGGCAGAAGCCGGAGGATGTGGAGCGCGTGATCAAGGTGCTCGGCATGCTCTCCGAGCGCTACGCAAACCGTGATGCTCTGTTCGGCGTGCAGATTCTGAACGAGCCTGTTTCCCCGGAAATGTGGGATTTCGTTCCGAAGCGCTATCCGCCGCGCGATCCGGAATATGCCGCCGGCAGCGCAGGCGTGCCGTTTGAATTCCTCTGCTCGTTCTATAAGAAAGCCTATCACGAAATCCGCAAGTATCTCGGCGAGGATAAGGTTGTCATGTTCCACGACGGCTTCCGCTTCAAAATGTGGAAGGAGTTCATGCAGACGGAAGAGTTCAAGAATGTCTGGCTCGATACACATATCTACATGATGATGCCGGATCAGCCGGAAACAAAAGAGCTGGCCAACCTCGTGCTGGGGCAGTATCGCAGCGATATCCGCGAAATGTCGAAGTATTTCCCGGTTGTTGTCGGCGAATGGTGCGTCTCCCACAACCCGAGCGGCATGGCGGAGATGACCGAATGGCAGAAAAAGCTTTCCTACCGCATGATGGCGGATGCGCAGCTTACCGCGTGGGATGAAGGCGCGGGCTTCTTCTTCTGGAGCTATAAGCTGATTTCCGACCCGGCCGGATGGGATTTCCGGAAATGTGTGGAAAGAGGCTGGCTGCCGGATGTGATCGGACAGTAAATTTGTACAGAACAGCTTTGCGGGCGTGCAGCAGCACGCCCGCTTTGTCATGGTTTGAGAGAATTTTTCGACAAAAAACGGGTTATAATTGACAAAAGTAACAGTTTCCAGTATACTGATTGTATCGGCCTGTGCCGCGGAAACACGGATGCGGCAGGCCGGAATGATCGCAACAGGCCGTGAAAAACGGTATGGAGAAATGGATTTTGTCATGATTAAGCTGCTGATTGTGGACGATGAAAGAACGATACGGAACGGCCTGGCCAGGCACATTGACTGGGAAAGCCTCGGAATTGACATGGTGCAGAGCGCGGAGAGCGCGGAGGAGGCGCTTTCTGTCTGCGCGCTGCTGAGGCCGAATATTGTGCTGTCCGATATCCGTATGCGGGGTATGGGCGGCATTGAGATGTGCACCAGAATCCATGAGCAGTATCCGGACTGCCAGATTATTTTCGTCAGCGGCTATGCGGATAAGGAATACCTGAAGGCGGCCATTTCGCTGGGCGCCGTGGATTACATAGAAAAGCCGGTTTCACCGGAGCTTCTGGCGGCTGCCGTGCGCAAAGCCGTGGCGGCCTGCGCGGAGCTGCAGAAAAAAGCTTCTGCAGACGTAACGCTGGAGGAGAGCCGCGCCTATATCGGGCAGGTTGTCCTGCAGGCGCTTGCGCACAATGATTATCCGGAGAATTTTGAGAGAAGCGTGGAAATATCCGGCCTTTTTCCGAGGGTGTATGAAGCGTACCGCTTCTGCGTGCTGCGCGCGGACAGCAGTGTGCCGAATACCAGCGTGGTGCAGAAGGCGCTCTGTGATTATCTGGATGGACTGCCGGCGCCGGAGCACGGCGGTACGGTTTACGGGGCTTTTCTGGATGACCGCAATTTCTGCATCCTGCTCTGCGGCGGCGCGGCGGATATCGGTGATGACTGCGCGTTCCTGCAGGCGCTGCGGCAGGATATGATGCGGCTCTGCGTGCGGGGCAAGCGCTTTTTCCTGGCATGCGGCTCCTGCGTGCCGGAAAGGGCGGAGCTTTACCGCTCATATGACAGTCTGCACAGCTGCATGCGTGAACTCTTTTTCAAGGGGTGGGGACGCTGTGCCGTACAGGCGGCCGACCGTCCGATTGTGCCGGTCAGCTTTGATAAAAATCTGCTCGGGGCGTTTTCCCATGCGTTTTCCAAGCGGGACGAACGGGCTGTCGGAGAGGTGCTCGCGGAGATTTACGCATCGGTCAGTGTGCAGACCGATGCGAATCCGGATCAGATCCGGAATATTTATTATTCAATCGACTATCTGATGAACGAAGAATACGAGCGCCGGATGCTTTCGGAAAAGGAAACGGGGGAGAGCGGCCCGGCGACTTACTGCATCGGCAAAATGCAGGCGATCGAAACACTGACCGAGCTTCGCGACTTTGTGCTGGAACGCGCGCATCATATGCTGGATCTCTGCCGGCGGGATGATGAGAACGGTTCGGCGGTCGTGCAGGTTATCCGCATTATGCGCACCAATTATGCGGATAAGAATCTGTCCGTTAAGTCGCTGGCGGAAAGTGTGTATCTGACGCCGACCTATTTGTCCGGCTTGTTTAAGAAGAGAACCGGCAAGACGATCGGACAATATCTTACCGAAATCCGCATCGAGTACTCGATGAAGCTGCTTATGGATAAGCAGCTTAAGCTCTATCATATCGCGGAGATGGTCGGGTATGATGATCCGAACTATTACGCGAAGATTTTCAAGCGCCATGTGGGTATGACGCCGTCGGAATTCAGGGAGAAAAAGCTGCCGTGATGAAACTGGGAACTCGTGTAAAGCGATACATCGGCAGCCGGTCCATGCGGGAAAAGCTTATTGTGGCGTTCTCGGCTCCGATCATGCTGCTGATGATTCTGACCATGGTGGGTGTGCACAAGCTGCTGCTTGTGCGCAATGAAAAGCAGATTCTCTCCTCGGCCATGTCCAGCTACAATCAGAGCTATGAACTGATCGAGAGCGTGACCAACACCATGTCCTATGTTTCGGACAGCATTTATTACAACGGTGACCTGCAGCGCATTCTGAGCAACCGGGATTATGCGCAGGAAATGCCGATGGATGAGCGCTACCGGGAGTACAGGCAGCTGAGCAATGTGTTCACCTCAACCGAAAATGAGGATATCATCTATCGGGCCGGTATTTATCTGCGCAATGACATCCCGTATACCAACGACCAGATTCATATTATGCCGCTCGGCACGCTGTTTGAGCGGTCCGATTACATGCGCTATGTTTATACGGTGCGGCGGGATAAATTCTATTTTTCGCCGCCCGTCAATCTCTATACGCCCGGCGAGAATGAGCCGACGCGCGCGGTTACGCTGCTTCGGCCGGTTCGGACCACGAACGGCTCCATGCGCCAGATCTGCATAGAGCAGGTCAGCGTGAAGGTGGATGAGTTTCTGAAGATTCTATCCTATGCCAATACGACGGAAGGCTCCATTACATATCTGGTGGATGAATACCGGCAGCTGATCACGACGACGAATGAAGAAGCTTACTGGACGATGAAGCGGCAGCGGCTGCTGCCATTGAACGGAAATGATGAAACTTGGGAAAAGGTTTCGATTGACGGTGAGCGGTACTACATGCTGCGGCGGCAAGTTCCGGAAGCGCGCTGGACGCTTGTTTCTTTGATTCCGGAAGGCGATATCGCAGACCAAAGCTCATATCTGACGGCGATTGTTGTTCTGCTGACCATCCTGATTCTGGCGGCCGTTGTCTCGGTGGCCTATCTGCTTGCCAATTCTTACACCTCCAGACTGCGGGATCTCAACGGCAGAATCCAGAAGGTCCGGGCCGGCGAGCTGACGCTGGAGGCATATAACGACGTCTCCAACGACGAGATTTCCGAGCTGTTCCGGAATTTCAACGAGATGACGAGCGAACTGCAGAAGCTGATGCGCGAGCAGTACCGGTCCGGTAAAGCGGTCAAATCCGCGGAGCTTCGGGCGCTGCAGGCGCAGATCAATCCGCATTTTCTCTACAATACGCTTGATCTCATCAACTGGGAAGCGTTTGAACATGACGCACCGGAAATTTCGGAAATTGCCCAGAACCTTGCAAAGTTTTACCGCATCAGCCTCAATAAAGGAAGACCGACAGTCACAATCCGCGAGGAGCTGGAGCATGTTCAGGCGTATGTCAGCATTGAAAACCGGCATTTTGACGACGCCATTTTTCTGCACCCCGACGTGCCGGAGG
>JBJEOO010000024.1:0-4290 GCA_051880755.1 Hominenteromicrobium sp. | reverse complement strand
CATGCTGCTATCCATGACGGTACCCGGCGTGATGACGCGGATTACGCTCCGCTTCACGATACCCTTGGCCAGCGCGGGATCCTCCATCTGCTCGCAGATGGCCACTTTGTAGCCTTTGGCGACAAGGCGCGCGATATACGTCTCCGCACTGTGGAACGGCACGCCGCACATCGGCGCACGCTCCGCCTGGCCGCAGTCGCGCCCGGTAAGCGTAAGCTCCAGTTCGCGCGACACGGTCTTTGCGTCATTGAAAAACATTTCATAGAAGTCTCCGAGGCGGAAGAAAAGAATCGTATTCGGATATTTTTCCTTCACCTCGAAATACTGCTTCATCATTGGGGAATAATCAGCCATGCCCGGCCTCCGTATCGTATGAAATCAAATCAGTGGCATCCGCCGCCGCAGGAAGCGCAGCTGCCGGTGCAGCCGCAGGAATCGCAGTCGCAGGTATCGGGATCTTCACCGTCAGCGCTCATCGTGATGATGTTCGTCACGCGCTGAACAAGGGCATCCAGCTCGTTCTTCGCCGCATTGTACGCAGCCATATGCGGATTCTGCATGATCTCGGCATAGATGGCGCGCAGCTCATCGTTATATTTCTTCAGCGTCTCCTCGCTGCGGTCCTCTTTCTGCACCTCGTTATTGATCGCCATGCGCTTCAGGTTGAATTCGCCGATCATATTCTGCAGCTCTTCGTCCTCATCGCTCTGCTGGCAGGCGACGCGCATGTTGATGAAAGCCTGCTCCTGCTGGATGGCTTTGCCGAGTTCTCTTGCAAGTTCAATGATATCCATGTGAATAGCTCCTTATTGTTTTAAATTGATTTATATAAACATGCGTCTGACGCAGGTTTATCTGATTTTTTCACCGCGCAGAATCCAGTTGCGCGCCTGTGTGATCCGCACATCACAGAATGTGCCGATCAGGCTGTCATCTCCGGGAAACTCCACAATGATACTGCTTTCCGTGCGTCCGCTCAGAAGGCCGTTCTTCTCATTTCGCTCCTCGACGAGGACGCGTTCCTCGGAACCGACCATTCCGGCGCAGCGCGCCGCCGCAATCTCCTCCTGCACCTTCAGAAGCTCGGAGAACCACTGCGTTTTTTCCTTATACGGCACGGGGTCGTCCATTTCGGCAGCCTTGGTGCCGGGACGCGAAGAGAAAATAAACGTGAAAAGCGACGTGAATTCCACCTCGCGGATAAGACTCAGCGTATCGCAGAATTCTTCATACGTTTCCCCCGGGAAGCCGACGATAATATCCGACGTAATGGACAGATCCGGCATCTTTTCCTTGGCATAGCGGATCAGTTCAAGATACTTTTCGCGGTCGTACCGGCGGTTCATGGCCTTCAGGACACGACTGTTGCCGGACTGACACGGCAGATGAATGTAGTGACAGATATGCCGGCTTTCGGCAATCGTATCAAACAGCTCCTTCGTTGCATCCTTGGGATGCGATGTCATAAAACGCAGGCGGTAATCGCCGTCAATCGCATCGATACGGCGCAGCAACTCCGAAAAGTTGATGTTTTCGGGCAGCCCTTTGCCGTAAGAATTGACATTCTGACCGAGCAGTGTAATCTCCTTGAAGCCCGCAGCGATCAGCTCGCGGCACTCCGCAAGGATCGCGTCGGGGTGGCGGCTTTTTTCCCTGCCGCGCACATACGGCACAATGCAGTAGGAACAGAAATTGTCGCAGCCGTACATGACCGTGACCCAGGCGCGCGCATTGCCGTCGCGCCGCACAGGCAGCCCTTCAATGATCTCTTTTGATTCGTGGCCGCGCAGGAATACCCGCTTTGAGTCCGTCACGGCGGTGTACATCATCTCAGGCAGCCGGTGGATCACATGCGTGCCGAACACAATGTTGACGAACGGGAACGTCGTGCGGATCCGCTCGGCAACGCGCTCCTGCTCCATCATGCAGCCGCATACCGCGATCAGCACGGACGGATGGCGGCGCTTGATGTTTTTCAGCGCGCCGATATTGCCGTAAACGCGGTCCTCGGCGTGCTCCCGGATGGCGCAGGTGTTGAACAGGATAAAATCCGCCTCATTCTCGTCATCCGTGAAATCAAAGCCCATTTCGGCAAGCATGCCTTTGATCTTTTCACCGTCCGCAACATTCTGCTGGCAGCCGTATGTGCGGACAAACGCCTTCGGCACCGTGCCCATTGCGCGGACCTGCATAATGGCTGCGACGTCTGCGGCGTACAGCTTCTGCTTCTGAAGCTCATCCGCCGTCACCGATATCTCTCTATCTTTCAAAAGACACTTCTCCTTACATAAATTCGGACATACGAGTTTAGAATACCACAAATCGATTCAAATCGCAAGATGTTTGCGGCATTTACATAAAATCCATATGCAAGAACCCCGGCACGCGGAAAACGGCCGGGGTTGCATTTTTTTATTTACAGCGTCACCTTTGTGCCGCCCGCACTGCGCACGGAAAGGACATAGCAGGATTTTTCGTCGAAAACGGCTTCGATCTGCATCCTGAACTGCTCCAGCATATCCAGCGGGACATACGCCTGCACCGTACCGGCAAAGCCGCCGCCGTGCACACGGTATGCGCCCTTGCCGTCGAGCAGCTTGGCGATAAGCGCCAGCGCCAGAGACAGTCCCTGCTCCGCCGGATTCACAACGGCGAATACATTCTGCAGATTCACCGCCGAGGAGCGGCCAGAAGCAATGACATACTGCTTGAAGGCTTCAAAGTCGTTCGCCTTGAGCGCCGCAACTTCCTGTTCCACAATGCGGTTGTCATCAAAGAAGTGGATGGCACGCAGAATCGCGCGGTCGCCGACTGTTTTCCGAAGCTCCGGAATCTTTTTGTAGAACTCCGCTTCGTCGACATCGCGCAGCACCTCGGCGCCCAGCTCTGCCGCGACGCGCTTCATCTCGGCCGGCACCGCCGCATATTCGCCGGTAAGATCGGCGTGGTTGCCGCCGGTATCGACAACGCAGAGCGCGTAGCCGAAGCGGTTAAGGTCAAAATCGATCTTTTCGATCTTCGGCGCAGACGGATCCTTGAAATCCATGGTTGTAAAGCCGCCGACGCTGGCCGCCATCTGATCGAGCAGGCCGGAGGGCTTGCCGAAATAGACGTTCTCGGCGTATTTGGAAATCTGTGCCGCTTCGACAGGATCAATCGCGTCGTTGTTGTAAAGATGGCTCAGAATCGTGACCACAAGCACCTCAAACGCCGCAGAGCTGGAAAGCCCGGAGCCTTTGAGAACACGCGATGTTGTCGCGGCGTCAAATCCGCCGACCCGATATCCCAGCGCCCGCATCCGCGCGCAGACGCCGCGGATCAGCGCCGGTGAATGCTCCCGCTCCTCTTCCTTGACCGCAAGATCCGCCGTATCGATGATATCCATCGGATAGCCGACCGACTTGAGCCGGATCACACCGTTGTCCGTCCTGCGCACCGCCGCAATCACATCGAGATTGACCGCAGCCGCCAGCACTTTGCCGTGATTGTGGTCGGTATGGTTGCCGCCGACCTCCGTTCTGCCCGGCGCGCTGAAATACTCCAGCGAAGAAGCCGCTCCGAATTCCTGCCCGAAATACGCGGTAAGCTCGCTGTATCGCGCCTCCTGCTCGGCCGCCTCCGCTCCGTAAAGCGTTCTGAGATTTTCTGTCATCCTGAAACCCCTCCCGGTTTATTTTTTCTTCATCTGCGTTAATTTCTGCTTATGTACCTTGGACTGAATAAAGGGGCGGAATGCATTCAGCTCTTCCGCCGGCATATCCTCCTTGCGGAAAACCATGGATTTGCCGTTATCGAAATACATAATGAAGTGTGTGCGGCTTTCACCCACATCGATCATGTGCTGATAGCCGACCTTGATGCGGTTGCCGTTTTTCATATTGACGACGCTGTTGGTCAGAAAGACAAGCGTTGTTTCGGTCAGATACATGACATTCGGACTTTTTTTCTTGATCTTGGAAATCCAGCGCGCACAGCGGATCACGATGATCAGCGTAATGGCCACATACATGACCACCAGGGAAAGGATCAGATTGCCGACATAAAACCGGCCGTCATTGAAAGCGAAAAACAGGGAAAACGCAAGCGGCACGATGATAAACACCGGCAGCATCCATTTGAAGCGGAAAAGCGTGGAATAGCGGATAAACGCCTTGTAATCCTCCTCGCCGATCTGACTTGTCACGCGGAACTGCTCCGTTTCCGGTTCCTCCGGCTCCTTCTCCTGCTCTTTCGGTTCCTCCCTGCCGGTCAGCTCACGGATATAGCGGTCGATATCCTCGTCGTTATCCA
>JBJEOO010000023.1:0-4309 GCA_051880755.1 Hominenteromicrobium sp. | reverse complement strand
CAATTCATTTGCAATATCTATGGAGCGCACATGGGCGCTCTTCTGAGACAGAATCAAAATGGTTTCGAGATAGTTTTCGGCAGATTCCTGAATTTTCACGATAAAACTCCTCTCCAAGTAATACATAAAAGTATATCATATTTCCGGGCACATTTCAAATAAATTCCGGGAAAATTCAGGAATTCCTTTTGTCTGTTCTGAAAAGCAGTGGACTCTCCGGGAAAAGTATGCTATACTGGCCTCATATACGGGAAATCAGGGAAGGCAGAGCGGAAATGGGAAAGTTTGTAATCCGGAAAACCGGAACAGGGCTTGTTTTTCATCTCAAAGCGCGCAATGGGCAAACCGTGGCTGTATCGCAGATTTATGCGAGCATGGAAGCCTGCCGCAAGGGAATCGAGAGTGTAATCCGCCATGCTGCACAGGCGGCGGTAGAGGATCAGACCGTACGCCGGTTTGAACCGGAGAAGCATCCGAAATTTGAGATTTACAGGGACAAGGGCGGACGGTTCCGCTTTCGGCTTGTCGCAAGCAACGGACAGAATATTGCGGCCGGCGCCGGATACAGCACCAAGGAAAACTGCCGCAAGGGCATTGAATCCCTGCGCCGCCAGTGTGCGGAGCATCCGGAAATCATCATGGAATAAATCATCCTGAAAGAAAAGTACAGGGCCTGTCGGGGGGAAACCGGACAGGCCCTGTGCTTTTCTTATTTCAGGAGCGTAGAATACGTCGAACTCGAAAATAATGATTACTCAACATCCTGCAGGGCGTCGTAGCCTTCTTCGCCCGTACGGACCTTGACGACATTCTCAACGTCGTAGACGAAGATCTTGCCGTCGCCGATGTGGCCGGTGTAAAGCGCTTTCTTCGCCGTGTCGATCACGGAACGGACCGGGACCTTGGAAACGACGATCTCCACCTGAATCTTCGGCAGGAGATTTGCCTCCACCAGAGCGCCGCGGTAGTATTCGGGCTTGCCCTTCTGAATGCCGCAGCCGAGAACGTTTGTGACGGTCATGCCGGTAATGCCGATGCCCATCAGCGCATTCTTCAGGCCGTCGAAAGCAGCCTGCTTGCAGATGATCTCCACCTTGGTGATCTTGACATCGGAAGCCGGAATCTTATGCGGCTTCGGCTCGGTGACCAGCTCCACCGGAACAGCCTCGCTGACCGGAGCGGTACCCGTGACAACAGGCGTATCCGCGCCGTCCGCCGTGTAGCTTGTGAGTGCCGGAGCAAAATCAGCATAAGCACTGGCAAGGCCATGCTCGGGCAGATCCAGACCGGAGATTTCTTCCTCGCGTGTGACGCGGAGACCGACTGTCGCACGGATGATCAGGAATGCGATGGTAATGGTGACGGCCGTCCAGCCGCAAACGCTGATTACGCCGAGAAGCTGCTTGCCGAGAAGACCGAAGCCGCCGCCGTAGAACAGGCCGGTGAGAGAATCATTGCCGGGGGCAGAAGTTGTGGCAAAGAGACCGACCGCAATGGTGCCCCACACGCCGTTCATGAAGTGGACGGCAACCGCGCCGACCGGATCGTCGACATGAAGCTTATAATCGAGGAGCCAGACGCCGAAGGGGCAGATCAGACCGGCGACAATGCCGATGATCACGGCGCCGAAGCAATCGGTGACGTCACAGGGAGCGGTAATCGCAACAAGGCCGGCGAGAGAAGCATTGAGACACATGGAGACATCCGGCTTACCGTACTTGATCCATGTGAAGATCATGCAGGTGACGGTTGCAATTGCAGGCGCCACGGTTGTGGTCAGGAAGATAGAGCCGAGCTGCTCGACGCTCGTCGCGGCGGCGCCGTTGAAGCCGTACCAGCCGAACCAGAGGATGAATACGCCCAGGCAGCCGAGCGGAATGTTGTGGCCCGGGAATGCATTGACCTTTGTGATCTTGCCGGAAGCGTCCTTGTCAAACTTGCCGATACGCGGCCCGAGAATCTTCGCACCGATCAGAGCGGAGAGACCGCCGACCATGTGGATTGCGCAGGAGCCGGCAAAATCATGGAAGCCGAGCTGAGCAAGCCAGCCGCCGCCCCAGATCCAGTGCGCCTCAATCGGGTAGATCAGTGCAGAGATCACGCCGGAATAGATGCAATAGGAAAGGAACTTGGTTCTTTCTGCCATTGCGCCGGAAACGATCGTTGCGGTCGTGGCGCAGAAGACCAGATTGAACACGAAGTTGGACCAGTCAAAGTCTCCGTATGCTGTGAAAATATCAAAGCCTGGCTTGCCGATGAAGCCCAGGAGATCTTCGCCCAGCAAAAAGCTGAAGCCGATCAGAATGAATACCGCGGTGCCGATGCAGAAATCCATCAGGTTTTTCATCAGGATGTTGCCGGCGTTCTTTGCACGCGTGAAGCCGGATTCTACCATGGCAAAGCCGGCCTGCATCCAGAAGACCAGCGCAGCGCCGATCAGAAACCAAACGCTGAACACTTCACCGCTGACCGCACTTAAAATTTCGTCTGTCATAAGTTCTTCCTCCTTAGGATAAGGGTGATTGATATAAAAAAGGCGTGCACTGGAGGAAAAACAGCTTGTTTTCCTCCGCGCACGCCTTTGTGCCGGTATATAAACTTTTTTATCCCATTCGGTCCGGAGTCTTTATACTCTGAACATCAGATCGCCGTAGCTCGGGTACGGCCAGTACTCTGCGGAAACCAGAGTCTCCATCTCATCCACAACGGCTCTCAACTCGGTCATGGCGGAGATGACGCTATCCTTATAATAGGTTGCGACCTTGATCGGGTCCTCGCCGACTTCCTTCACGCCGATGATGGCGCTGTCGAGCGCGGAAAGCTTCTTGTAGGCGCAGTCCTGCAGGCCGGAGAGACGCTTGATGATATCAAGCTCTGCCTCGCACGGGATATCCTCGCTGATGGACTTCTTGGTGAGAACGCCGCTCGAAAGCTCCGAAACATAAGCGGAAACTGCGGGGAGAATGTCGCGCTTCACCATATCGCTCGAGGTCAGTGCCTCAATGTTGATCGTCTTGGAGTAGGTTTCAAGGATGATATCCTGTCTGGACTGCATCTCAACCGCCGTATAAATCTTGTGGTCGGCGAACAGCTTGACATTCTTTTCATCCGTGTAGTGCGGCAGTGCATCCACGGTTGTTCTCAGATTCGTCAGGCCGCGCTTCTCAGCCTCAAGCTTCCAGGCGTCCGCATATCCGTCACCGTTGAAAATGATGCGCTTGTGCTCTTTGATGACACGGCGGATCAGCTCGTTGAGCGCGCCGTTGAAATCTTCCTTGCCTTCCAGCTCGTCGGCGAACTGCTTCAGCTCTTCGGCGATGATCGTATTCAGCATGATGTTCGGGCAGGCAATGTTGAGCTGCGAGCCGAGGCTTCTGAACTCAAACTTGTTGCCGGTAAAGGCGAACGGAGAGGTTCTGTTTCTGTCCGTTGTATCCTTCGGGAAGGTGGGCAGGACGTTGACGCCGATCTCCATGTTGACGCGGAGCGTGCCGCCGTAAGCGGTGCCGGTCTCAATGGCGTGCAGGACGGCAGTCAGCTCGTCGCCGAGGAAGATGGAGATGATGGCCGGAGGCGCCTCGTTTGCGCCGAGACGGTGGTCGTTGCCGGCGGAAGCGACCGAGATGCGGAGCAGATCCTGATATTCATCGACGCCCTTGATGACGGCTGCGAGGAAGAGGAGGAACTGCGCGTTTTCGTGCGGCAGCTTGCCGGGCTCCAGCAGGTTCTTGCCCGTATCGGTGGAAATGGACCAGTTGTTGTGCTTGCCGGAACCGTTCACGCCCGCAAACGGCTTCTCATGCAGCAGGCAGACAAGACCATGGCGGAGTGCGACGTTTTTCATGGTTTCCATCATGATCTGGTTGTGGTCGGTTGCCACGTTCGTTGTCGTGAAGATCGGAGCCAGCTCATGCTGTGCCGGAGCAACCTCGTTGTGCTTGGTCTTGGCGAGAATGCCGAGCTTCCAAAGCTCTTCGTCCAGCTCCTTCATGAAAGCGGCGATTCTCGGCTTGATTGCGCCGAAATAATGATCCTCAAGCTCCTGGCCCTTCGGTGCGCGTGCGCCGAACAAGGTGCGGCCCGTAAAGATCAGATCCGGACGCTGGTCATAAAGCGCCTTGTCGACGAGGAAGTATTCCTGCTCGGGGCCGACGGTGGTGATGACGCGCTTGGTTGTTGTATCGCCGAAGAGACGGAGGATGCGGACAGCCTGTGCGCTGAGCGCTTCCATCGAACGGAGAAGCGGAGTTTTCTTATCGAGAACCTCGCCGCCGTAGGAACAGAACGCTGTCGGAATGTACAGGGAATG
>JBJEOO010000022.1:0-4310 GCA_051880755.1 Hominenteromicrobium sp. | reverse complement strand
GCGGCTATCATACTTATGCGGTCTGCCGGGACTGCAAAACGGTTGTCTCCTGCCCGAACTGTTCGATTTCACTGACATACCATGCGGCGAACAACCGCCTGATGTGCCATTACTGCGGCCATTCCGAGCCGGCCTATGTCCGCTGCAGGGCATGCGGGGGTGAATTGACCTTCTCCGGCGGGGGTACGCAGAAGGCGGAAGATCAGCTTCGGGAAGCATTCCCGCAGGCGCGCATCCTGCGCATCGACACCGATACCACAGCCAATAAATATGCGCTGGAAAAGAAGCTCGCCGCTTTTTCGGCGGGCGAATACGACATCATGGTCGGCACACAGATGGTTGCCAAGGGACTGGATTTTGAAAACGTCACGCTGGTCGGCGTGCTTTCTGCGGATCAGTCGCTGTACAGCGACGATTACCGCAGCAACGAACGCACCTTTGACCTGCTCACGCAGGTTGTGGGGCGGGCCGGGCGCGGCCGGTACCGCGGCACGGCACTGATTCAGACGCATGTGCCGGAAAATCCGTACCTGCATCTTGCTGCCGGGCAGGATTATGCGCACTTTTTTGAAACCGAGATCCGGTTTCGCCGCGCGATGCTTTATCCGCCGTTCTCCGATATCCTTCAGATCGGCTTTGTCGGAGAGCAGGAGGAGACGGTGCGGATTGCCGCAGAAGCGTTTTCCGCCAGACTCTGCGACACCTTCAGCCGGGATTACCCGTCGCTGCCGATCCGTCTGCTGCGTGCCTCGGCGGCGTCCGTCTCGCGCATGGGCGGCAAATACCGGTACAAAATCATTATGAAATACAAAAATACAAAGCAGTTTCGGGAGATTATCGCGTCGCTCATCACCGCTTTTGCCGCGGATAAGCGATTCGCGGCGGTTACTGTGTATGCAGATCCGAATCCCGACGCCATTTTGTAATATAGACATACAGATGAAATAGATTGAACTGGAAAGGAGTGCCGCTTTATGGCGCTTAGAAACATTGTGAAAACCGGTGACGAGGTGCTCACCAAGATGTGCCGTCCGGTCGAGAAATTCGACGCAAAGCTCTGGACACTGCTCGATGACATGTATGAAACGATGGAAAACGCCAACGGCGTCGGCCTTGCTGCGCCGCAGGTCGGTCTGCTGCGCCGCATCGTTGTGATCGACATCGGCGAGGGCCGCATCGAGCTGATCAATCCCGAAATTATCGCTTCCTCCGGCGAGCAGGACGGCGCGGAGGGCTGCCTTTCGTTCCCCGGCGAATGGGGAATGGTCTGCCGCCCGATGAATGTTACCGTCCGTGCACAGGACCGGCACGGCAAGACCTTTGAAATTTCCGGAACAGAGCTGCTGGCCCGTGCATTCTGCCATGAAATCGATCATCTGAACGGTGTATGCTTCACGTCGCGTGCCAGCCGGATGCTCGATCCGGCTGAGCTTGAAACAGAGAAATAATCAGGAAGGACAGCCAGTATGCGTATTGTCTTTATGGGAACGCCGGACTTCGCGGTTCCGAGCCTTGAAGCGCTTCTGCGCCGGGGGCATGAAATCGCGGCAGTCTACACACAGCCCGATAAGCCGAAGGGGCGCGGGCATAAGCTTCTGCCGCCGCCCGTCAAGATGCTGGCGCTGGAGCACAATATCCCGGTCTGCCAGCCGGCAACGCTGCGCAGTGCCGAGGCGGCAGAGACGCTTCGGGCATTTGCTCCGGAGCTGATTGTCGTCGCGGCCTACGGCAAAATTCTGCCGCCCGATGTTCTTGCAATTCCGCCGCGCGGCTGCATCAACGTGCATGGCTCACTGCTCCCGAAATACCGCGGCGCAGCGCCGATCCAGTGGGCTGTGCTGAACGGCGACAAGGTTTCCGGTGTGACGATCCAGCGCATGGCTGAGGGCGTTGATACCGGAGAGATACTCGCAAAGGCGGAAACGGAGATCGGTCCGGACGAAACCTCCGGCGAGCTGTTTGACCGTCTGATGGTGCTCGGCGCGGAATTGCTTGTCGAAACAATTGACAAGCTGGACACCTTGACACCTGAACCGCAGGATGAGGCGCTGGCCACCCACGCGCCGATGCTTCAAAAGGAAATGGGTGCGGTGGACTGGACAAAATCCGCGGCCGAAGTACACAATCTCGTGCGCGGCCTGAATCCGTGGCCGGCGGCATATCTTACGGTGGACGGAAAGCGCATGAAGCTGTGGCGCACGGCGGTTGTAAAGGTCAACGGCTTGCCGGGTGTGCTCACGGAACTTGACGGCGAAATGACCGTGTACTGCGGCAAATATGCCGTACAGCTTGTGGAGATCCAGCCGGAGAACGGCAAGCGGATGCGCGGAAGCGATTATCTGCGCGGCCATCCGCTGACGCACGATATCAGGGTTCAGTGATATGGCGACTTCTTCACGAAAAACAGCCCTTGCGGCACTGAATGACGTGACGCAGAATGAGGGCTATTCCAATATTGTGATTGACAAGGCAATTCGGGCGGCCGGGCTTGAGCCGCGTGATGCGGCGCTTGCCGCGGCGATCTTCTACGGCGTGCTGGAAAAGCGTATGACGCTCGATTATTACATCCGGAAATTCCTTGTGAAGCCAAAGCAGAAGCTGGATGAAGCGGTTCTGAATATTCTGCGCATTGCGGCGTATCAGATGCTGTATCTCGATAAAATTCCGGATTCCGCCGCCGTAAACGAAGCGGTGCTCTGTGCCGCGGATTATATGCACGGGCGGTATAAGGGCTTTGTCAACGGCGTGCTGCGCAGCTTTGCGCGCGGCTTCCGTGATGTGCCCGAGCCGGAAGAAATGAGTGTCCGCTGGAATATTCCGCAGGCGGTCATCGATCTCTGGACGCAGGATTACGGGGCGCCGCTCTGCAGGGAGCTGCTTTGCGCCATGGCGGAGCGTGCGGAAACGTATATCCGCGTCAATCCGCTGCGGGCATCGGCGGCTTCGCTGATCAAAGCGTTTCCTGCGGGTACGGCGGAGCCGGCCGGTGTTGTGCCGGATGCGCTCTGCATTCACGGCGCGGGGGATCCGACGGCGCTGCCCGGCTTTTCAGACGGTGCGTTCCATGTGCAGGATCTGTCCTCGCAGCTGCTGTGCGGTTTGGTGGATCCGCAGCCCGGCGAAAGGGTCGCGGATGTCTGTGCCGCGCCCGGCGGCAAGAGCTTCACACTCGCCGAACGCATGAAAAACGAGGGAAAACTCGATGCTTTCGATTTATATAAAGGGCGCGTCCGACTGATCCAAAAGGGCGCGGAAAGACTGCATCTTTCGATCATTTCCGCCGCTGTGCGCGACGCGGCAGCGGGGAACTGCGCGGCGCAGTATGACCGCGTGCTCTGCGATGTGCCGTGCTCGGGCCTCGGCGTGATCCGCCGCAAGCCGGAGATCCGCTATAAAAAGCCCGGGAGCTTTGCGGAGCTGCCTGCGCTGCAGCTGCAGATTCTTGAGCATTCCGCGGCGCTGGTTCGTCCCGGCGGCTTGCTGTTTTATTCGACCTGTACGCTGCATCACGCGGAGAACGGTGCGGTCGCGCAGGCATTTCTGGCGCGTCATCCGGAGTTTGAACCGTATGAACTGCCGGCGGTACCGGTCCGGCGTCATATTCCGGACGAGCCTGCGCATATGCTTACCATGATGCCGATCGGTTTCGGCGGCGACGGCTTCTTCGCCGCCGGCTTCAGAAAAAAAGACGGTTGATCCGTACGGAAAGGGGAGTGATGGCTTCTTGGGAAAAATCGATATCAAATCCATGCGGCTCGATGAGCTTCAGGCGGCGTTTTTGGAGCGCGGGCTGCCGAAATACCGGGCGGCGCAGGTGTATCGCTGGCTGCAGCAGCGCGGCGCGGTCTCGTTTGACGAGATGACCGATCTTTCCAAAGAGCTGCGTGCCGCGCTGCCGGAAACATTTGAAATCCGGAACACGGAAATTGTGCTGCGGCGCGTGTCGAAGCTGGACGGTACGGTGAAATACCTGTTCCGTCTCCATGACGGCGAGACAATTGAATCGGTCCTGATGCAGTACCACCACGGATATTCGATCTGCATTTCCACACAGGTCGGCTGCAAAATGGGCTGCTCCTTCTGTGCGACGGGCAAAAGCGGCTTTTCCCGCGACTTGACGCCGAGCGAGATGCTTTCCGAAATTCAGACGGCGCAGCGGGATGTCGGCGTGCGCATCTCCAATGTCGTTTTGATGGGCATGGGCGAGCCGCTTGACAATTATCAGAATGTTTTAAGGTTTTTGGAGCTTGTTTCGTCAGAAAACGGGCTTAATATTGGTATGCGGCACATTTCGCTTTCCACCTGCGGCT
>JBJEOO010000021.1:0-4345 GCA_051880755.1 Hominenteromicrobium sp. | reverse complement strand
TCGAAACGGTCTGCCGGAACATTCATGACAAGCTCGTGGCCGGCATTGAGAAGCGTCTGGATGCGGATGCACCGCTGGGCTTTCTCCTGAGCGGCGGCCTGGACAGCTCGCTGGTCTGCTCCGTTGCGGCCAAGCTGATGAAAAAGCCGATCCGAACCTTCGCCATCGGCATGAGCGAGGACGCCATCGACCTCAAATATGCCCGGGAGGTTGCCGAGTATATCCACAGCGATCATCAGGAAATTATTATTACCAAGGACGATGTGCTGGAAAACCTTGAAACGGTCATCCGCATCCTCGGCACATACGACATTACGACGATCCGCGCCAGCATGGGCATGTATCTGATCTGCAAGGCGATTCACGAGCAGACCGACGTGCGTG
Organism: Hominenteromicrobium sp.; assembly: GCA_051880755.1. Classification (GTDB taxonomy): domain Bacteria; phylum Bacillota; class Clostridia; order Oscillospirales; family Acutalibacteraceae; genus Hominenteromicrobium. Next base: position 3,961 of record JBJEOO010000021.1, on the reverse strand, counting down.
TGCTGCTGACCGGCGAAATCTCCGATGAGCTTTTCGGCTACAAATACACCGATTTCGCGCCGAGTGCCGAAGCCTTTCAGCAGGAAGCGCAGAAGCGCGTGCGCGAGCTGCACATGTACGATGTGCTCCGCGCCGACCGCTGCATCTCCGTCAACTCCATTGAAGCGCGCGTGCCGTTCGGCGACCTCGATTTCGTGAAGTACGTCATGTCGGTTGATCCGGAGCTTAAGCTCAATAAATATAAGAAGGGCAAGTATCTGCTTCGCCATGCGTTTGAAGGCGATTATCTGCCGCTCTCGATTCTGTACCGTGAAAAGGCGGCGTTCTCGGACGCGGTCGGTCACTCGATGGTCGATTATCTCAAGGCCTACGCCGAAACCCGGTATACGGATGATGAGATGAAGCTTCGCGCGGCCAAATACGACTATGCCGCACCGTTTACCAAGGAATCGCTTCTGTACCGTGAGATCTTTGAAAAATACTATCCCGGTCAGGCTGAAATGGTCGTCGATTTCTGGATGCCGAACAAGTCGTGGGAGGGCTGCAACGTCGATGATCCCAGTGCCCGCGTGCTTTCCAACTACGGCGCTTCCGGCGAATAATTCCCCGGCAATTCCTACAAAACGACTAGAAAATTGTGTCGACCATTTCTTTGCTTTGTTGTGTTTTGGGATTGTTTATTCAAAATCGGTATGGTAGAATAAAGCCATCATAGGATATTATTGATCTCTGTGTCAATAATGGTTTTATATCTCAATTGTAAAGGAGAGATGGCTGATGTCTAAAATGATCGAGCTCCACGACATCGATGTTCCCGGCTTTCTGGCTGTGCTGGACAAATGCGTAGGCAATGTCTACCTGATGACGCGTGACGGCGATAAGCTGAATCTGAAGAGCAAGCTTTGCCAGCTGGTCGGTCTGACGGCATTGATCGAAGGCGGTAAGATCGCCGAGGCCTTTGTCATGTGTGACAACCCTGAGGATGAATCCAAGCTGTTCCGGTTCAACCTCTACAAAGACGAAACAGACGATAAGTAAATTTTGTGGTGCAGAAAAGGCTGCCGCAGCAGGTTGCGGCAGCTTTTTTGTATCTCCATATGCGAAAGGAGAAGTCAGATGGCGAACAGGAAAAAAAACGTACGAAAAAATAAGAAGCTGCTTTCCGCAGTGGTGAGCGCACTTCTGGTGGCGCTGGCGCTTGTGATCTATTACGGGCCGGAGCTGGAAACCATGCTGAGCGATTCACCCGCAGCGCCTGCCCCGGCGGAAACGGTCGGGCAGGAGGCCGCCGTGTATTTTCTGGATGTCGGACAGGGAGACAGTGCTTTGATCCGCATCGGCGAGGATTTCGACATGCTGATTGACGCCGGCATCCGCGAATCGGGAGACGCGATCGAGGCGGATCTGGACGCGCTCGGCGTCACGGAGCTGGATGTTGTCGTCGCCACGCACCCCCATGCCGACCATATCGGCGCGATGACACAGATTATCGAGACGTATCCGATCGGCACGTTCTATATGCCGGTTCTGCCGGACGATCAGACGCCCACCACGGCGACATACGAGAATATGCTGGACGCACTGGATGCGCGTCAGGTACGCGTGGAGCAGATTACGGACGAAACGGTGATTGAGGCGCCGGAGAATGCGGATTTTGACGTGCTTTCGCCGCGCGCCGGTGATGTGTTCGACGAAATCAACGACTATTCGGCGGTGATCCGCTTCACATACGGCGGGGTATCCTTTATGCTGACGGGCGATGCCGAGGCGCCGGTGGAGCAAAATCTGCTGGATAGCGGCGCAGAGCTGTCTGCGCAGGTGCTTAAATGCGGACATCACGGCTCCTCCTCGTCGTCGACGACGGCCTTTCTGCGTGCCGTTAATCCGGGCGCTGCCGTTATTTCCTGCGGAGCGGATAACAAATACGGGCATCCGCACCGGGAGACGCTGGAGAGTCTGGAAACACTCGGCTGTGCGGTGCTGCGCACCGATGAGCTGGGAACCGTTGCGGTGACAACCGACGGCGAAGCGTACGCCGTGTATATGTGGAGTCCCGAAAAGGGGCTTCAGCCGGTTGCATAACGCGGAAAGCTGTGGTAAAATAGAAAAAATGACAGAATAAAGGATGGTTTTCATGCTGACGGAAAGCAAAAAGGCATTTATTGAATTCATGATGTCTGCGGACGTGCTGCGTTTTGGCTCGTTTGTGACGAAGAGCGGGCGCAATACGCCGTATTTTGTCAACACAGGCAATTACAAGACGGGCGAGCAGATCGCAAAGCTCGGCAAGTTCTACGCGCAGCTTGTCAAGGAGACGGTGGGCGAGGACTTCTCCGCGATGTTCGGGCCGGCCTATAAGGGTATCCCGCTTGCGACGGCGACTGCGGCGGCGCTCTATAATGAGTACGGTATCTCAAAGCCGTATTTCTTCAACCGCAAGGAGGAGAAGGATCACGGCGAGGGCGGCAGTCTCGTCGGCTACAAGCCGATGGACGGCGATAAGCTCATTATCATCGAGGACGTCATTACGGCCGGTACGGCCGTGCGCGAAACCATGCCGATTCTCTACGGCTGCGGCGATGTGCGTGTTGACGACATGTTTATTTCGGTCAACCGCTGTGAAGTCGGCAAGGTGCCGGGCAAGACCGCGATCATGGAGGTCAAAGAGGAATTCGGCATCAATGTGCACGCAATCGTCACGGTTGAGGATATTCATGAATATCTGAAGCAGTCCGGCGAATACGCACATATTCTGCCTGCCATGGAAAAATACATGGCGGATTACTGCATTCTGTAAACAATCAATCGAATAGAAGCCGGAGAGCCACGCTGCTTTTCCGGCTTTTTTGCTCCGCTTTCTCTGCGAAAAGCACCAATAAAAGTACGGATAAAATCAAAGCTTCGCGGCAGATGCGGTATCTCTGCAGCGGAGCTTTGATTTTATGAGGAAGATGACGATTTGCGCCTTTTTCTGCGCGTTTTTCCGTCCTGTGCTTTTTTGCGCGTCCGGCTCTTTTTGAAAAGCCGGACGGAGAGAAAATGATCGGTGTATTTTTCTGCGATATGCTCCATGAAGTGATTTGTCTGCACCATGAAGACGATCAGAACGAGCAGCAGCGGAACGAGCACAAACAGCATCGATGCGGTCAGCGGAACCATCGAGAAAATATCCATGAAGAAGATATAGCCGAGAACGAAAGCCGCAAGCATGGAGCCGAAGAGCACGCCGCGCAGCGCGTTGAAGGGCACGCAGAGCTTGAACATCAGCATAAAGCCGACGGTGAACGCCACGATTACGGACAGCGTGGAAACCTGCTCGTTTGTGAGGCCGAGCGGCTGCTGGAACAGGCAGAGGAACAGCACGCCGAGAATCATGGTCAGCGCGGAAGGAAACGATTTTTTCAGCACGTTTGTCAGGAACTTGCCGCGCACACGGTCTCTGTTTGGCTCGAGCGCCAGAATGAAGGAAGGAATGCCGATGGTAAGCGTGCTGATGAAGGTGAGCTGAATCGGCTCGAATGGGTACGAGGCGGAGAGGAAAAGAAACAGCACGCCGAGCACGGTGGAGTAAATGGTTTTCTGCAGGAAAAGCGCTGCGGAACGCTGGAGATTGTTGATCGACCGGCGTCCCTCCTTAACGACCTGCGGCATCGAAGCAAAGTTGGAGTCGAGCAGGACAAGGTTCGAGACGGTGCGTGCCGCGTCGCTTCCGGATGCCATTGCGATGCTGCAGTCGGCTTCCTTGAGCGCCAGCACGTCATTCACGCCGTCGCCCGTCATGGCAACGGTATGGCCCTGTTCCTTCAGCGCTTTTACAAACTGCAGCTTCTGCTGCGGGGTAACGCGGCCGAACACGGTGTATTTCTCTATGGCTTCGGCGGCGTCCGCTTCGGTTTCCAGCATAGAAGCGTCACAGTAATCCTCCGCGCCGGCGAGACCGGCTTTTTTTGCGATATTGGAA
>JBJEOO010000020.1:0-19248 GCA_051880755.1 Hominenteromicrobium sp. | reverse complement strand
TTTGTGGTAAAATGAGCACAAGATCACAGCGCCGCCGGCGCTGCGGAAAGGAGCGCATATTGATGAAGCAGCCCATCACCATCCAGTGGATCGGCCACGCCTGTTTTAAGATTACACGGGGCGGATACAGCATAGTTCTGGATCCTTTTGAACCCGGCAGCGTACCGGGGCTTCGGGATATCCGCACGGCCGCCAACCTTGTTCTCTGCAGCCATGGACATTACGACCACAATTACACGGAGGCGGTCACACTTCTGCCCGAAGCGGAGAATCCGTTCACCGTCACAAAAATCGAAACATATCACGACGACGCAGGCGGCGCCAAACGCGGCCTGAACACGATTCATGTGCTTGAAGCCGACAGCGTGCGCATCGTGCACTTCGGCGACCTCGGCTGCGCGCTGACCCCGGCGCAGGCCGCTGCGCTCTCCGGTGCGGACGTCCTTCTGATTCCGGTCGGCGGCTTTTACACGATTGACGCCGGGCAGGCGAAGGCGATCGCGGATCAGCTCGGCGCGAAGGTCGTTGTCCCGATGCACTACCGCACCGAACGCTTCGGCCTTTCGGCCATCGGCACGCTCGGCGATTTCCTCGCGCTTTGTGATGCGCCCGTCTTACTCCGGAGCGACACTTTCACTGTCGGCGAGGTGCCCGCAGGCGTCGTTGTACCGGATTATCCGGTATAAGCGCGCAGCCATACAGACGAAAAGCGCGTGCAGAAGCATGCGCTTTTCTTTTAAGATTTTTTGCAAAGTATGCTTGACAAATTTTGCAAAGCGTGCTATGCTTATTTCGCAAAGTTAACTTAGCGTTTCGTTTCTGCAGAACGAAAGGAGCAATCAAATGAAAAGCAAAATCCGTGAGCTGCGCAAAGCACGCAAGCTGTCTCAGGAGGAGCTGGCCGAGGCGGTGGGCACCACGCGCCAGACCATTACCTCCATTGAAGTCGGCAAGTACACGGCTTCCCTGCCGCTCGCCTACAAAATCGCCCACTATTTCGGGCTTACGATCGAAGAAGTCTTCGACTTCTCCGAAATCGAATGATCTCACCCAAAAATGCGCACGGCGCAGAGAGGAAAACAACATTATGGAAAAATACAGAAAATCACTGAAACTGCAGAACACATTGCTGATCCTTGGCGTTCTCTGCCTTGCGGCCGTACAGGTGCTCTCCTTCTGCGGCGTCCTGTCCCCCGCCGTGCAGGACGGGCACTGGCGGGATTTCTGGTCCGGCATGATCGCCGGCGCGGCGTTCGGCATCATGGTTCTGTTCATGATCGGACTGATCATCAATCTGCGCGCGCTGAGAAATGAAGCCGCGCTCAAAAAGCTCTATGCCAGAGAGCACGACGAGCGCACCGCACAGATCTGCTATTATGCGCAGAGCGGAGCGTACCGGCTCTGCACGCTGGGACTGCTCGTTGCCATCGTGATTGCGGGGTACTTCAGCCCCACCGTCTCCCTGACCTGTCTGGCGATCGTCTTCATCCAGTCCGTCACCGGCGCGCTCTTCAAGCTGTACTGGCACAAACGCCTGTGACCCGGCCACATAAAACACCGCACCGGCAGAACCGATTCCTGCCGGTGCGGTATTTTTTATGCGTCTATATCTTTCTGCTCGTGCAGGCCCTGAATGGTGTGCTCCAGCTTTGCCTGTGTCTCCACGACGGGCTGTGTATTGCCGTATACGGTCTCCGGCGCTTTGGTCGGCGCGGCCCATCTGACCGCATTGATGATGACCTTCTGGATCTCCGGCATATGGTAGATCGGGAATACCTCATGACCCGGGCGGAAGTAGAACATCTTGCCCTTGCCGCGGTGCCAGCAGCAGCCGCTGCGGAACACCTCGCCGCCCTCAAACCAGCTGATGAACACCTGCTCATCCGGGCGCGGGATATCGAAGTATTCGCCGTACATCTCCTCGTGCGGAATGATGATTTTCTCATCCAGCCCCTGCACGATCGGATGGCCGGGATCAACCACCCAAAGGATCTCCTTCTCGCCGTCCTCACGCCATTTCAGCTGCTCGGAGTAGGAGCCGCAGAGCTTCATGAAGATCTTGGAAGCGTGACCGGAATGCAGAACAATCAGGCCCATGCCGTCCAGAACGCGGCGGTACACGCGGTCGACAACCTCATCCGCGACCTGCTCGTGTGCCATATGTCCCCACCAGATCAGCACATCTGTGCTGTCCAGCACTTCTTGGGTCAGGCCGTTCTCCGGCTCCCGCAGCGTTGCGGTTCTGACCTCCATGCCGGCGTCCTTCAGAAAGTCCGCGATGCAGCCGTGAATGCCTTTCGGATAAACTGCCGCAACCTCGGAAAATTCCAACTCATGCAGATATTCATTCCATACTGTAACTCGAATTGCCATTGTTTTTTCCTTCCTTTCTCTTTACAAAACCTCTTCCCAAGTGCCGGACTTTGCCGAACGCAGCACCGCGTCCATCGCGTGCTGGTTGATCCGTCCGTCCTCAATGGTCGCCGTCTTGCCGTCTCCCTTGCCGTTGATCAAGTCGGCAAAGGACTGCATCTGATCCGACTTAAACCGCGCCGGAATCGGCAGCTTAGTGAAAATATTCGCCTCTGCATTGGCCTCGCCGATACAGATGGAGATCGATTCCGTTTCCGGCGTATGATCCAGCTCATACTGAATTGCGCCGCGGCTGCCATAGATCTCCATGGTCTGATAATTGCCGCGCCCGTAACCGAAGCGTGTAATGCGAAAGGTCGCCGCCGTTCCGCCGTCCATTTCGGCAAAGTAATTTGCAAAATCGTCGACGTCAACACGGCCCATGCCGCTGCCGTCCAGCTTTTCGCGCTCATTGATAAAGGTTCCCGTATGGCTGACAACCTTTTTATACTCCTTGCCCGTGACAAACCGGACCAGATCCAGCGCGTGGCTGCCGAGATCTCCCAGCGCACCGGAGCCGGTATACCGCTCCTCAAAACGCCAGTACAGCGGAGCGTTGCAGTGCGGCATACACCAGGACTGATAATACTGCATATCGACATGATAGATATCGCCGATCATGCCGCGCTCAATCAGCTCTTTGGCATACCGTGCTGCGGATATAAACCGGTACGAAAAGCACACCATGCTTTTGACTCCCTTTTCCGCTGTGACCGCCGCCAGATGATCCGCCTGCTCATTGGTCATGACCATCGGTTTCTCCACGGCATACGGCTTTCCGGCTTCCGCCGCCGCAAGCGCTACCTCGTAATGCACATAGTTCGGCGTGGAAATATCCACGGCGTCAACATCCGGGCAATTGATGAGGTCGTGGTAGTCCGTAAAGCAGTGCGCTTCGTCGATGCCGTACTTCTCCTGCGCATAACGCAGGGCCTGCGGGTCAATATCGCACACCGCAACGAGCTTCAAGTCGGGGCTTCGGTCGATACCCGGCAGATGCACGCCCTGCGAGATCTCGCCGATACCCACGCTTCCAACACGAATACAAGCCATAAAATACAATCCTCCAAAAAAAGTATATATACAGAGAAAGCGTCCCGCATTCGCCGAATGCAGGACACTTTTATGTATCGATTTTTTCCGAATTACTTCAGGAACGGAAGCGAACCGACAATGGCCGCATCCTTCGCCTTGCCGCTGCAAACCTGGAAGAAGCAGATGATACGCACGACAAAAACAACCACCAGTGCAAGGGCGCCGAGAATCGGAACGATAAAGGTGAAGCACAGCACAAGCGAAACAATCAGCAGAAGCTGGCTGACGATCTCCAGCTTCAGGGCCTGACGGGAATGGAAGCTGGCATACGGAGACTCCGGCGCAGCGAGCAGCGCGATCACAATGCCGATCATGCCGAGCACATACGCCGCCATCGCGACAACCTTATTCTTCGAGATATCCTCCGCCGTAAAATCAGCGGTGTGATCGTTCGGATTATACGTGGGCTGCACCGGCTGATACTGCGGAACCGGCTGATACGGATTCTGCTGCACAGGTGCCTGTTCCGGCTGATACGGATTCGGCGCAGGCTGCTGTACCGGTGCCGGCTCGGGCTGATACGGCGCCGCCGGCTGCTGTGCCGGTGTGGGTTCAGGCTGTGCCGCCTGAGCTACGGGTGTTCCGCAAACCGCGCAGAAGGTGCCGCCCTCTGCAAGCTGACTGCCGCATTGTTGACAAAAAGCCATAATTCTGACCATCCTTTCATTGCGCCGGCTCCGCATCCCGCAAAACCGCCGCGCATTGCATATATTTGTTACAAAAAATTATAACCCACCTTCCACGGAAAGTAAAGCATCTGCCGCGAAATTTATTGAAATTTTGCGCAGCCCGATGATTTCCATCCTACGAAAAAGGACCGCAGCCAAACGGACTGCGGTCCTCGTTCAATCAATCAGCTTACCAGCCGAACCATCTGTTGAGAATACTGCGCACAATATTCAGGAAGCCCTGAATCGGATTCTGCGGAACAACCGGTACCGGCGGATTGGTCGGGGCCGGAGTCGGCGCAGGCGTCACAACCGGTGTGGGTTCTGCCGTGGGTTCAGTGGTCGGCTCTGCGGTCGGCTCCGATGTGGGCTCAGTGGTCGGCTCTGCAGTCGGCTCCGATGTGGGTTCGGCGGTCGGCTCTGCGGTCGGCTCCGATGTGGGTTCGGCGGTCGGCTCTGCAGTCGCCCCTGCCTCACACTTAAAGCCAAGGCTCAGCAGCGCGGGAATCAGATCTTCTTCCGTGAGGCTGCCGAACGCAGCGTTCGGATCGTCACAGATCTTGATTTCCGTGATGGACAGGATACCCTCGCCTGTATTGGTGATGGTGATGGTCTGTCCACTTGTCGCTCCGCCCGCATTCACCACGGTGTAGAACATATCGGTGCTGGCATTCAGCGTCTTTGTATCACCGTTGTTAATCGTATAAGTTGTGGATGCATCCAGCGCCTTCAGGCCAATCTGAACCTCGCGGTTTGTCTTGATATTAAAGATAACCGCCTGATCCTTCTGCAGATACAACTCGTTCTTCGGGCCGTTGTCCAGAAGGTCAGTCAATTGCTCATTGGTTTAACCAGCGTCGGCACTGATAATAATGGCGCCGTTCGCCTCACCATCAGCAGTCGCATAGACCTGAGAGTAGATATTCTTTGCAATCTGGTCGGCATACTGCTCGGAACTGTCGGACGTGGCATTCAGAGAGGCCAGAACACGGTCGCGCAGCTCGATGAAGGTGGGATTGTCTTCCAGATCATCGGCATATACCTGCGTATCCGGTGCAAGTGTACCATGGACGCGGAAGCCGTCGAGGTTGACCGGGCCGCCGACTGGCGTTCCGTTTTCAACGGCAGACGCCATGTGAATGATCTCTACGGTGTAGGTATCGCGCGTTCCAAGCTCCAGACTCGCAACCGGGACATTATAGCCTGTAACACCCTGGAAGTTTGTCGCCGCACTATCGTTGGCGCCAGCCTTCAGCGCCGTTTCGACCTGAATCATCTTAACCGTAGTATTGCCCTTCTTCACCTGAATAAACAGGCGGCCGGTTTCTGTCGTGGAGTTTGTGTAAATATCCACGCCTGTGCCGGTGAAGGTGAAGGTCGCGGAATTGCCAATTGCTGCACTGGTAGCCTGCGTGCCGTCGCTGGCGCCGACCGCACTGCTGTAATGCGCATCATAGCCGTACTCGTCGGTGCTGCTGCCCGCAGCCTGCGTAGCCTGTGTACCGTTGCCCTTGCCGGCATTTCCTGTCCAGCTACCGGTGTAAGAAGCAAAGCCTTCTTCGTAGTAGACGGTGGTGGCGGGGATAAAGCCGATCTTAAACTCAGATGTCGTTTTATCCTGATAAGTAATTGTGATGGTTACCACATCTGAATTCTGCAGAACTGCCGTCGGCGTATATGTGAAGGAAGTTCCGCTGGCTTCGGACGTACCGTAGATGCCATCAGACTGAATGGTAACGGCGGAAATATCCGCAGTGTTTTCAAACAAGTCATTTGCTGTAACGGTTACCGGGAGACCGAAGTCAACAACAAAGTTCTTATAAGTAGAAGCCGTTGCGTCATAGGTATAATGCAGGATCAGAACCTTGGAATCATTCGGGTCGATTTCCGCTTTCACCTGCGCATATACACCGGTGGAATAGACACCGTGCAGGTCGGGAATCTTGGTCAAGTCGGTTCGGACATAGATCTTTGCGTTATACGGATCGACAATGTAGTATGTGTTATCCGCCAGTGTAGTGTTGTCGGGAACTACATAAGCATTGCCATCCGTACCCAACAGGCTGTTGGTGAAATCTTTAACCTCACCTGTATTCACAAGAACCGGGAAGTTCGCGGTATAGAAGGTATTCCCTGTGGTATCATCCACATACTTCACCTGAAGGGAATCCTTTGTCTGCTTGCCGCGTACATAATATGTGACAAGCATACCCTGAAGGTTGTAAATATACAGTTCGTCGATAACCGGTTCGCCGCCGTAGATGACTGAACCATAATTCAAATTACCAGAATAATCAGCGTCGGCAATTGTAGCATATCCATCCGGAATTGCATCTTCGCTCTCAGCCCAGACAACTCTCTCTGTACCGGAATAAGTGTATGTACTCGGTACAACACCTGTTGTGAAAGACGTTCCGCTGTCCGTAGTAGGCGTAATGGTAACCATATACACTTCGTAATTGCTGGTTTCCGTAGCCCGAATTGCGTTCAGTCTGCGGTAATTGCTTACACTACCGGTATCACCGGTGCCACGGCAGTGGAAGAACATCGTTTTATCGGCGATGCCAAAGCTGTCAGGTGTTTGTGTACCGTTCACATTGACGGCAAAATCCAAAGCAACAATACCCTTCCAGTCACTGATGGTGGAGGTAGTAGTGTTCTTCATATAGCTGCCGCCATCAACGATATCCGTCATTACCTGATCAGTAATCTGGGTGCGCTGATAGTAGTATGCAATAACCTGCTCTGTACAAGAAGAGCTACTATCCGTACTGCCATTGCCGGTAACCGTAGTCCAAGTCTCACGATCTGCAGAAACAGCCCAGCTCCCCTGATAGTAACGGACATACGTGAAATCAACACGGCCTTCAGCACTGGATATATTGTCCTGCCAAACCTGCTGCAATCCGGTTGTGGATTTGTACAACACTGTACCTTTATAGAATGAGTATTCCGCAGTGGGATCTGTACTCGTTGTAACAGCCCCGCCCTTGATTCCCGTAGGCACCAAAGTATTCAATTCAACACCATTGATACCATATGCATCATTTGCACTGATGCTTGCATAGTAAGCGGGTTGACTGCCATAAGGCCAGAAAGTATCGGAAGTGGCCGTCGTTACACCGGTAACAGACAGCGGAGAACTGGTATTCCACAACTGAATGGGCAGATCGGCAGCGCCGCTCAGGTCCTCAGCAATAACATTGATCGTGTAGCGGGTATTGCCTACGGTGACATAGGTGGTCTTGCCCGCCGCATCCGCAGCCGCTGTGAAGGTCACGGTGGTGGCGTTCACAGGGGCAGTGGTGGTTACAGTATAGGCATCACCGAGGGTGTAGGTGGTGCTACCACCCCAACTGTACTGTGTATAGCTGAAAGTACCATTGCTGAACGACCACGTTGTAGCAGTCCTGCTATTCGTGGTCAGCGAACTATTTTGATAACGCAGATAATTGTTGCCGTTCTTGAGGGTATAACCGCTGCTGCTGGAGGTTGCGGTCCACAGGGCAGCGGAACTGATGTCGCTGACCCAAGCGGCGCTACTACTCAAATACTGGCCGCTGGAGTTCTTAATGTAATAAGAGCTGCCGGAAGTGATGGATGTGGCTTTTACTTCCTCAGTTCCGCCCGTCACCTGATCGTACTTAGCCGACACAGTGGCGATGGACTTATCCAGCTCGGTCTCCACGATGTTGCTGGAGTAGTCCGCACCCTCGATAGTAGCAGTGGCTATTCCGCCGGCAACTACAGTGATAGTCTCCTTCTCGGTCACTTCAACGGGGTCGGGATCCGTCTCGCCGGAATTAACATCAAAGTAGGTGGGATTGCTGGCCGCCATCGTCGCGATCAGGTCCGTAACCTTTGCCGCTTCATACGTAAAGCCGGGGTAATCGCACCACAGGCACAGCACACAGCCGGCAGACGCAACGCCCGTTACACCGCCGCTTAATGTGGTGCAGGGAACTGTCTGAAGCGCTTTCTTGGCATCCTCATAGCCCCACTGACCGTTTGAACCCCATGCTGTATAAAGGGCATCGCCCATGACATAGTACCAACTGTCATTATTGTTCAGCAGAGTGAATCCGTTGGAGGACAAATCCTGAGCGGACGCATAATTCTCTGCCTTTGCCCAGTAGGCAATGACAATAGATTTATCAATATTCTCCGCTGCCGCGGCAAAAGCGCTGTCACTGGACTTATAATAGATACCGTCGTTAAAAGCGATGGGTACCATATCCGCGTCCTCGATCATGGTAGCAACACCATTGATGTAGCTGACAAAAGAGGCATAGCCGGTGCTGTCCAGACTGGAGAAGCCATATTCGTCCGCGCCCATATTGAAGCACTCACAGCCCCAGCCTGCAAAATATTTGATGTACTTCTGCAGCAGGCCCTGAACAAAAGCGACCTGATTGGAATCTGAAACGGACATATCAGCGCCGCTGACAGAAGCAACACCAAGCGTATTCATCGCTGACACCAGTGCAGTCATATGTCCCGGGGTGTTCAGCATGGGAATAATCTTAATGCCCTTGTCCTTGGCATAGGAGATAATCGTATCCATCTCAGCCTGAGTCAGCTCGTTGACCGAGGGGTTATATGACTTGTACTGCGTAGATGAATTGTACGCCTTGTTTCCGCTGTTGATAGCATTAGCCACATCCGCGCTGGAATAGGTCGTTCCGCCCACTGTGACAGACATATCATCCAAGAGGAACCGCAGACCGTTGTTGCCAAAGGCCAATTCCAAATGAGTAAAGTTATTTTCAGCCAGAGAATCAATAATTACCTTGATCTCATCAACAGAAAAATACCTCCGGCCGCAATCAAGGAAGAAAATGCGGTAGAATGTGCTGGTATCCAGCGACACACTTTTCGCTTCACCCGAGTACGGCGTAATGGTGTAGCCGGCCGGCTCCTCAGAGGGAGCCGGGGTGGGCGTGGAATCCGTTTCGGCAGGGTCATCCCCGGCGGGATCGGCTGCCGGGGTCTCAGGCGCCGGGGTAGGCGTCGGGTCCGCTTCGGAAACCAAATCGTCCGCCGCGCCGGGCTCTTTCAGATCCGTCGCATATACGCCCATCGGCATAACGGTAAGGATCATGCAGAAAACCAGCAGGAACGACAGGATTTTTTTGACTTTTTTCATCGTACATCCTCCTTTTGGTCTTTGAAGTTACGAATTTATATGATGCGAACGCATTTGCGTTATTCACCGCATTCATTCTGATATGCTTGGAGCCGCCGGTCGGCCTCCTCGCGGAGCGCCTCCACCGTACGGCAGAGATAAACCGGTATACCTTCGGTTGTACCGGTTTCGGCCATGGCCATGGCCGCGCAGGAATGGCACAGGCTTCGGTTGGGACACTGCACGCAGGTGCCCGAAAGCACCAGCCGCGCGCTGAGCTGCGTCAGCTCCTGCCAAGCTTCGGCAAAGGGCCGGTTTGCAAGGTCCAGCTTCGGCTCCGGCATCATGCCGCACGGCGTCATCCAGCCGTCCCAAGTGATCCAGAAGGAAGCCTTTCCGGCCCGGCAGCGCACCCTGCCGTCCAGCGGGTCTATGCAGGACTCGTCCAGACCGGGCGGCGGCACTGCGCCTTTCTGCACATTCCGCAGAAATTCCAGATATATGTCTTCGCCGTACTGCAGGCGGTAGCGCTCCAGATTGCAGCGCACAGCCTCCTGCGGCGTAAAGCGATCGTTCTGCCCCACGCTGTCCGGATCTCTCCGAACCGGCGGGAACATATAGGTATTCGTTTCGAGAATCAGCCCGCGCGCTTCGGCATACTGCACCATCGCGGCGAGATCGCGCGCATTGTGCGGTGTGAGCGAGCCATTCAGCTTGACCTGAATGCCGGCCTGCTTCAGTCCGGTGATGGCGCGGTCCACTTTCGCGAACACGCCTTTCGCCCGGCAGAGCGCTTCATAGGTTTCATCCGACGCGCCGTACAGCGTGATATTCACACGCACGGGCGGATTTTTCTTCAGTCTTTGGATCGCCGCGTCGTCGATCAGGGAACCATTGGTGTTGATGGAGATCAGAAAGCCCATCCGGCAGAGCTGCTCATACAGCGGCCAGAAATCCGGCCAGAGAAACGGCTCGCCGCCCGTCAGAAGCAGGTACAGCATGCCCTGCTCCCGCGCCTCCCGCGCAATCCGGAGCCAGCCATCCATCGTCATCTGCGGCCGCGCGCTTGCCTTGACCTCCGCCGCCGTTCTGCGCACATAGCACATGCGGCAGGAGAAATTGCACACCGGGGAAAGCTCAAAGGTACCGCTGAGCGGAACCAGCATGCCGGACGCCTTGGAAAACAAATAGCTCGTCAGCGGCGCTTCATTGCGCACCTCGCGCAGATTCATTCCAATCCCTCCTTGATCATCCGGGCCTTAAACGCTTCCACCGCCCGCCGATCCGGGGTGCAGGATAATTCATACACCGGTATATCAGCGGCAAGCGCCGCCGTCAGGTCACAGGCACGGGTCACGAAACCGGCGTCCCAACTGTACACGACCATTCCGGAGAACAGTCTGCGGAAGGCCTCTCCGGCCTGAAGCCGCCGAACGGAACAGCTCTGTGCCTGTTTCAAAACAGCAATCGCGCGTATCGGGCAGTTCGCCTGAATATGGCAGTGTGAGGAGCCTGCGTACGGAGAACCGTATGCGCGCCAGCCATGCTCCGTTCTGCAGAGAATCGGACGGTCGCCGTTGATCAGCTTTCCGCCCTCGTACCGACGCCAAAGCTCCGCCTGTGTGGACTTGCCCACACCGGAAGGCCCGGAAAAGAGAATGCCGCCGAGCGGCGTATCCACGCAGGACGCGTGCAGAATCAGCCGGCTCTCCCGGAGCATCAGCCCTTCCCAGCCGAGGTGGAAAAAGCTGTTTCCGGTTTCGCTGAAGCACCGCGCGTATTCCGGCACATACTGCACCACAACCCGACGGTTTTCCTCCTCATAAACGGAGACGGCATAGACACGGCCGCCGGACACAGGGTCCAGATTACAGCGGAGCACGCCGCCGTCCGCCCTTTGAATAATCCGGTATTCGGTACCGGCATACAGCGTCCTTCCCGTCTGCTCCGGCAGATGATCGGTTTCACAAAACCGCGCCGTATAGCAAACCGCGCTCGGATCGCCAAGGAACGGCCGGAACGGCTCTGTAACCGCAATCTCCCGGTCAGCCTCCAGCACAAAGGATATGCCGGCAATCGTGAATGCTGCGGACCGATGCAAAAGCATTATGAATTGAAAAGATTGCTTCCGGCCGCACCATTCGTATAACAATAGCTCTCAAGTGGGCCATCTACACACTCTTTGTTTTCGGTGAATGCAAATAATCCCTTCGGAATTCCCCATGTCTCATCACTTACAAAAGCACAGTCCTCAACTGACGTTGCATTGTAAACATCCCAGGCGCATGCCGCAATATGCTGTGCCAGAACGAAGTTCTCATAGAGAAGTTCCGGCTTGACATACGTTCTTTTTGCCATGTCCTCATCCTCCTATGTAAAAAATTTCTGAATTGCTTGTATGTGTAACGTGTCCGCAGGGCAGACACGGAGCCACCTGATTTATCCGCGCCGTATATTTTTGAAGCGCGCCGTCAGTCTTCCGGCACAATCCGGACGACCACCGCGCTTCCGAGATAGCACTCCGCCGCCTGCAGCGTGACGCTTTCCCCGGCGGGAACGGCATCCACCGGATAGCTGTACGACGTGCCGCCGAAATAGCTGCCGTTGAGGCTGCAGAGACAAATAACCGTCAGCGGACCGAGATCCGTATCCGTCGTATTGGTCAGCGTGACGGCGGTTCCCTCCGCCGAAACGGAAATCGAATCGTCCATGAGCAGCCGGTCATCCGACACGGTCTGCAGACCGGTGCATGTAACCGAATCGCAGGGAACGCTGCGGTCATAAACCGAATTGTTGATATCAAATGCAGTCATCGTCCCGTCGGCCGGGAGATCGTGAATCTCAAAACGGAAGGTTATCCCATCCGAAAGTGCAGCTTCAAACGAAGCAAACGAAATAAACATGCCCGTGGTGTTTTTCAGTTCCAGACCGGCAATGTTTTCCGCCGTCTCACCGCCGGCGTCCGGATTTGCAATGGAGGCTTCCAGCAGCGAACAAATCTCGATATTCTGTTCTTCCAGTATGTACGGGAACTGCAGGCCCGTCGGCTGCGAAGACGATGTTTCCGCAGCTGCGGAAACGGATGCAGAGCTTTCCGCGCCGCTTTCCTCCGGAAGCTCCCCGAAAAGGAGCGCACACGCGACAATTGCCGCCAAGACAAAAACAATCACGAGAACCGCAATCAGAACCACGCGTGCGGCCGATTTCTTTTTTCTTTTTCTATTTCTATTCGGCTTCGGGGCATTGCTCCCCTTCGCCGACGATGCTTTCTGATAATGCTTAGCCATGCTTTCTCCTTACAGAAGCTTCAGCCCGCGAACGCGGTCCAGAAACGCCGCGACATCCGCCTGCGCCGTTTCCGGGGTCACATCATAGGTTTCCAGCAGCAGTTCAACAAGCTCCTGCTCCGTACAGCCGTCCTGCAGCCGCTCCCAAAGCAGCGCACCGCTTTCACTCAGGCTGATCATACCGGTAAGCTGCAGCGCCGTTTCGCCGAGCGGCACCAGAATATGCTCTCCGGCTACCTCTCTGAGAACCATTTCTCCCTTGATTTTGAGCGTTTCACCCATCCGGTAAATCTCCTTTTGCGGCGGTCAAAGCGCCGAATGCGTCTAAAATTACGTTTATCATTATATTCCTAATATACGTCATTGTCAATTGTTCCTCCGCAAAAAAAGCCGTTTCCATACTCGCTTTTTCCGGCATTCGACCGTGGGCGCTTCGGCGGCTTCCGCCCGTTCCGGCCGCAGGACCCGTATAAAAAGTGTGCCGTTTCCGTTTATTTCCGCCCGAAAAGACGCAGAATACAGCAGATTTGCCTTTGAAAGATAAATACGGCGGCATCACCTGCGCAGTTCAAACAAAAAAGGGATGCAATCCGGATCGGATCGTATCCCTTTGTTTATATACTGAACCGCTCAGCTCTCTTTGCGGATGCGGTAGCTGACAAACGCAAACCGGCGGCTGTCCGGCGACCACGAATTCACATTGATCGTACCCTGACCGCCGAAGAGCTTGACAACGGTCTGCACCGGGCCGCCTGCGGCGTCCATCAGGCGAAGCTCGACATTCTTGTGCGGGACATGCTCGCCGGGCTTGACGTCGCCCCTGCGGTATGCGAGCATGACGACCTTCGTCCTGTCCGGCGAAATGTGCGGAAACCAAGTGTTCCAGTTCTCGTCGAACGTCATCTGCGTCTGCTCCGTGCCGTCCGCCTTCATGCGCCAGGCCTGCATCAGACCCGTGCGGACGGAATTGAACCAGATGTACTCGCCGGCACTGTCGTACTCCGGGCCGTCGTTCAGCCCGGGCGCATCGGTCAGGCGCGTTTCCTCGCCGCCGTCTGCCGGAATCGTATAAACATCAAACTCCCCATTGCGCTCGGCACAGTAGGCAAGCGTGCGGCCGTCCGGCGACCAGCCGTGCAGATAGCTCGGCGCGAGCGGCGTGATCAGCCGCGGCGTGCCGCCTGTAAGCGGAACCGTGTAGATACGCGACTTCCCGTCCTCCTTCGTGCCGTGGCTCACCGCGATGCGGTCTCCCTCCGGCGACAGGACATGGTCGTTGTTGCAGTTCGTGACAAAATCCGTGAAAATCTCCGTGCTTTCCTTTGTCTCAAGATTGAACCGGAAAATGCGCCCGTTGCTGTTGTATATCAGGAACCGGCCGTCCCGGGACCAGTTCGGCGCTTCGATCAGATGGTCAAACTCCTGAACGACCGTACGCACGCCTGTTTCCACATCATAAATCTCCAGAATCGATTCGTCATCGTCCCGATACCAGGGATTCGATTTGTCGACACTTTTATCCGCCATCCTAATCTTCCTTTCTTTCCGGCGGGTCTCCCCGCTTCTTCATCCTCATCATAGCACAGTGCATCGCGCTTTTCAAGGCAGGATTCCGGCACCCGCTCCCGTCCGTTATGTCCGCGCCTTGAACTGCTGGGGCGAAAGGCCGGTCTGCGCCTTAAATGCTTTATAAAAGGTGGAATAATCCGAAAAGCCGCAGTCGCGGCCGACCTCCACGGCCGGCACGCCCTCTCGGAGCATCCGGCGCGCGTGTGTGATCCGCAGCGCCATGACATAGGCATATACCGTCGCGTTCGTATAGGCCTTGAAATGGCGGTTCAGATAGGACTTGCTGATAAAAAAGCGGGACGCAATGCCGTCCAGCGTAAGCGGCTCGCCGTAATGCTCCGTGATGAACCGGATCACCTGCGGGATAACCTCGCGCTGTTCCTCCGCTTCCGTTTCGACCTGACTGTACGCCTCAAACGCCGCCAGCAGGCAAAGCCGGACAGCCGAAGCCGTGAAAGCGCCGTCCGCGCCCCTGCGCGCCAGCTCTGCGGCTTTCATCAGGAGCGATACGGCCGAAACCAGTGCGTCTCCGCGCAGCGGCGCACAATAACCGTTTCGCCCCACCGCCGCGAGCGCCTTCTGCAGCTCGTCTCCCGCGCCGTCAATCCGCGAGAGATATTCGAGGTTGACCCAAAGCACCATGCGTTCATACGCCGCGTGCTCATTTGCAATGACCGGGCGGTGCATCTTGCCCGGCGGAATAATCAGCAGATCCCCGGGACAGAGGTCATACACCTGATCTTCAATATAATAGGTAACGCTGCCGTCCAGAAACAGATACAGCTCCAGAAAATCGTGTGCGTGAAACTCAATCGTGCGGAAATACGGGTCACGGTTGTGATGCACTTCAAAATCGTGCGCAATCATCACCTGAGACCGGTCCGTCACCGCCTCCTTTCGGACTTCCATTGTCCGTTCCCCCTTTCCGCCTCTCTTGCCGTAAAACAACAGCATTATTATAGCACAAGATGATTGTTTTTGCAATGTATCCGGTAATATATGTCATTTATTTTGCAAATCGATGTGCTATACTTACAGTAACAAACCTCGAAAGGAGTTTTAAACCCATGAGGGAAGATCTGTTCCTGAACGGCGACACGGCAAAGCGCCTGTATGAAGCGGTGCGCACGCTGCCGATCGTCGACTATCACTGTCATCTGCAGCCGAAGGAGATTCTGGAGGACGAGGTCTTTACGGATATCGCGCAGATGTGGCTCGGCGGCGACCACTACAAATGGCGGCTGATGCGTGCCTGCGGCGTGCCGGAATCACACATCACGGGGAATGCTTCTCCGCGCGAAAAGTTCCGCGCCTACGCGGACTGTGTGGAGACGGCGGTCGGCAACCCGCTGTATGTCTGGTCGCACATGGAGCTTTCCATGTACTTCGGCATTGAGGATGCCCTGAGCGCGGAGACGGCGGATGATATTTTCGACCGCGCAAACGCCTGTATCCGCGAGCATGCGCTCTCCCCGCGTAAGCTGATGCTGCAGAGCCGCGTGGAGCTTGCGGCCACGACGGACGACCCCGCCGACTCGCTCGAGTATCACAAGCGGATCCGCGAGGACGCTTCGTTCCCGGTGCGCGTGGTGCCGTCCTTCCGCACGGACGCCGCGATGAATCTGCGCCGCGCGGATTATAAATCGTACATTGACCGCCTTTCGGCCGCCTGCGGCTTTGCGATTGAGACGCTGGACGACCTGAAAAAAGCGCTCGCCGACCGGCTGGATTTCTTCTGCGCAAACGGCTGCCGCGTGAGCGATGTCGGCATTGAGGGCTTCCCGAAGCAGGACAAGACCTGCTTCGCCGCCGAAGCTTTCCGGAAAGCGCTGGCCGGCGAAACGGTCACGGAAGCCGAATACCGCAATTTCCTCTTTGAGATGTATGTGTACCTCGCCGCCGAATACAAGGCCAGAAACGTCACCATGCAGCTTCACCTCAACGTGCGGCGCAACGCCTGCACGCGGCTGTTTGAAAGCGTCGGCCCCGACGCGGGCGGCGACTGCGTGGGGGATCCGATTCCGGAGCGCGACATTGCCGCACTGCTCGACGCGATGGACCGCACGGACGGCCTGCCGCACACGATTCTCTACACGCTGGAGCCTTCCATGTACATGGCGCTCGCGACAACCGCCGGAAGCTTCCGCGGCGTCGTACCCGGCGCGGCGTGGTGGTTCTGCGACCACAAGCGCGGCATGGAGGAGCAGATGAATATTCTCGCGGAAACGGGCCACCTTGCAGCCTTCACCGGCATGCTGACGGACAGCCGCAGCTTCCTCTCCTACGCGCGCCACGATTATTTCCGCCGCATGCTGTGTAGCCGCGTCGCGCAGGAGCTTGACAACGGCACGCTGCTGAGTGAAGCCGCCGCGATGAAGCTTCTGAACCGCCTGTGCGTGGAAAACAGCCGCAAACTCTTTGATTAACAGGAGGAAATCCCATGAATATTGTCATTACCGGTGCGGGCGGCGTGCTCTGCAGCGCCTTTGCCCGCGCACTTGCGGCGGACGGCCATAAGGTCGCGCTGCTGGATCTGAATCTCGGTGCCGCCGAAAAGGTCGCGGCCGAAATCCGCGCCGCAGGCGGCGACGCCATCGCCGTCGAAGCCAACGTGCTCGACAAGGAAAGCCTTGCCGCCGCGCACGAGACCGTGCTGAACGCCTACGGTAAATGCGAGGTGCTCGTAAACGGCGCGGGCGGCAACAACCCGAAGGGCACGACGACGAGCGAATATTTCGACAAGGCCGATCTGCTCGACGAGAACGCGCGCTCCTTCTTCGACCTCGACAAGGACGGCGTCTCATTCGTCTTTAACCTGAATTTCCTCGGCACGCTGCTGACGACGCAGGCCTTTGCGCTCGACATGCTCGAGGCGGGCGGCTCCATCGTCAACATCTCCTCGATGAACGCCTATACGCCGCTTACGAAAATTCCGGCGTACAGCGGCGCGAAGGCTGCCGTGACGAACTTTACCCAGTGGCTCGCCGTGCATTTTGCAAACTGCGGCATCCGCGTCAATGCGATTGCGCCCGGCTTCTTCGCGACAAACCAGAACCGCACGCTGCTCTTCAACCCGGACGGCAGCCTGACGCCGCGCAGCCACAAGATCATTTCCCAGACGCCGATGGGCCGCTTCGGTGAGCCGGAGGAGCTGCTCGGCACGCTTCGCTTCCTGATCGACAACGACGCGGCAGGCTTCATCACCGGCGTAACCATTCCCGTGGACGGCGGCTTCTCCGCGTATTCCGGCGTCTGAGCTTTTCAAATCCGCAATGCACATAAAATACGGCAAACAACTGAAAGTGAGGAAAAATCTATGATTATCGGCGCACAGGGCTTTACCATCCGCAATTTCGCGCAGAACGAAGCCGATCTCCGCGTGACGGCCAGAAAGCTGCACGACATCGGCTTCAAGACGCTGCAGGTTTCCGCCTTCGGCGATATCGATCCGCATATCATCCGCGAAATCTGCGATGAAAATGAGCTTAAAATCATCATCACGCATACGAATCCGCAGCTTATGCTTGAGAACACGGAAAAGGTGATCGAGAATCACCGTATTTTCGGCTGCGAGCACATCGGCATCGGCATGATGCCGCAGAAGTACACCGGCTCGCTCGAGGGCATGCGCGCGTTCCTCAGCGACTACAAGACCGCGGCGGACAAAATCCACGATGCGGGCATGAAGCTGCACTACCACAACCACGGCTTTGAGTACGAGCAATTTGAGGGCAAATGCCTGATTGACTGGATGGCGGAGGAAACCGACCCCGAGAAATGGGGCTTTATCCTCGACGTGTACTGGACACAGTTCGGCGGCCGCTCCCCGGCACGCCAGATCGAATCGCTTTCCGGCCGCATCGACGTCATTCATTTCAAGGATATGAAAATGCACGGCCACGAGCACCGTTTTGCGGCGGTTATGGACGGCAACCTTGACTTTGACGCCATCCTCGAAGCATGCGCGGAAACCGGCATTCAGTACGCGATGATCGAGCAGGACGACTGCTATGACCGCGACCCGTTCGACGAGCTTGCACTGAGCGCGAAAAACCTGCTGAGCGCGGGCTGCCGTTTCTGATCCGGAGGATTTGCCATGACGAAATTTACACTTTCCGCTTTTGCGGACGAGGCTTCCCCTGATTTTGACCTTCAGCTTGCCGCTCTGAAGCGCGGCGCTATCCCGCTCGTCGAGGTGCGCGGCGTGGACGGCAAGGGTGTGCTCGGCCTCACGGACGAGGAACTGGACACGGTCTGCGCCAAGCTTGAAGCGGCGCACATCGGCGTGTCCGCCGTCGGCTCGCCGATCGGCAAGATCTCCATTCTGGATGATTTTGCCCCGCATTTTGAGCAGTTCAGGCGCGCGGTGGAAATCGCAAAGCGCCTCGGCACCACGCGGATCCGCATGTTCAGCTTTTATATGCCGCAGGGCGAGGACCCGGAAAATTATTTTGACGAGGTTGTTTCCCGCGTCTCGCAGATGGTCGATTACGCCGAAGCGAACGGCGTACACTGCTGCCACGAAAACGAAAAGGGCATTTACGGCGATACGCTCGCCCGTGTGCAGAAGCTGCACGCGGCGGTGCCCCGCCTGCGCTGTGTATTCGACCCCGCAAATTACATTCAGTGCGGCGATGACCCGGCCGTGAATTTCGAGGCCCTCGCGCCGATCATCGACTACATGCACATCAAGGACGCCCTTTTCGCCGACGGCACCGTTGTGCCTGCCGGTGAGGGCGACGGCTCCGTGCCCGCCATTTTGAAGGCGCTGCACGAGACGGACAAGCCGTATATTCTGACGCTGGAACCGCACCTCTTCGACTTCAGCGGCCTGCAGAATCTGCAGGATGAGGCGCTCAGCCACAAGCGCGTTTATCACACGAGCGATGAAGCGTTCGACACCGCGGCGAACGCTTTGCAGCATATTTTGAATTCTCTTTAAGAAAGGTTGAGTTTGTAATGGAAAGAACCGTTAAAATCGGCATCATCGGTGTCGGCAACATGGGCTCCGCACACGCGAAGAGCATTTTGGCCGGCAACATCAAGGGCATGGAGCTTGCGGCGGTCTGCGATATCGCCGCGCCGAAGCGCC
>JBJEOO010000019.1:0-4402 GCA_051880755.1 Hominenteromicrobium sp. | reverse complement strand
CTGGAAGCAGGAAAAACTCCGCAACAGTTAATGGAAGAACAATATACCCGGAAACCTGTACGGCTTCCATCGTGGTTTTGGACCTGCCGGAAATCATGACCAAAAAGGTGATGCCCAGAACCGTCAAAGCCGGAGAAAGCAGAAAAACCAGAATCAGCCAGTTCAGATTCAGGAAAAAAGGAGCGCCGGTCAGAATGTCTCCGATTACCGTAACCACAAAAAACAGAACAAAGGAGATCAGGGTCACGGCGCCGGAAAGCAGCGAGCAGCCGGCAACCTTAACCTGAAACAGCTTGCGGACACTGAGCGGAGACAGCAGCAGTGTTTCCATGGTGCCGTGTTCTTTTTCGCCGACGAACGAACAGGAAGCCGCAACAGATGCGGACATCATCGGAATCAGAACAAAAAGCATCGGGCAGATATAATTTGTGAAAATATAAAACATCTGGCCGCGTACGCCGACATCCGGCAGCGTTGTGCCGAGCAGTGTTTTGAATTGCTCGACATCGGAAAGCTGTTCCACCGGCGCGAAAGCCGACACAAGCGCAAAGAGGAGCGGCAAACCGATTGTCAGCAGAAGCGGCAGGATAATGAGCGAACTGCGGACCAGCCTCTGTCTGCCGATCTCATGGAGATCCTTGCGGATCAGTGCCAGCTCGCTTTTGGAAAACAGTTTACTCAGCAGCTTTTTCATGGCGCGCCTCCTCCCCGTTATCCGGATTCTGAACCAAAGAAAAATATGCGTCCTCCAGTGTCGGCTTGCGGACGCACGCCTCATAAATCGGGATGCCGCTGTTCACAAGGCCGGCAATCAGGGCCGGCATATCGTCATCGGCTTTGATTTCCTTTTCCCAGCGCCCACCGTTTCGCACAAAGCCCTCCGGCATTACGGCATCGTCTGCCACGCGCAGCGAAGCGGTGGAAGAGATTCCGGCCGAGCTGCTCAGTGCTTCCAGTGAACCGGAAGCGCGCAGAATGCCCTGATCGAGGATTGCAAAGCTTGAGCACAGCTCATCCGCATAGCGGAGCTGATGCGTGCAAAGCAGCACAGTCGTTCCCTCGTCGCGTGCCATATCGCCGATCATCTGATTGACAATGGCCGCAGACTCCGGATCCAGCCCGCTGGTCGGTTCGTCCAGAAAAAGCACCTGAGGACTATGAAGCAGCGCGCGTGCCAGCGAAAGCCGCTGCAGCATACCGGTGGAGTATGTTCCGGCTTTCCGGTCCCGAACGCTCCACAAATCGAGCTTTTTTAAAAGGTGTGTGGCACGCGCACGGACCTGAGCATCCTGCAATCCGAACAGTGCGCCGAAAAAGCGCAGATTTTCCATCGCGCTCAGATGTCCGTAACAGGCCGCCGTTTCCGTCATCACGCCGGTCAGCGCATGAATCTTTGCGCTTTCCCTGGAGGAGGACAGGCCGAGCACGGTGCTGTCCCCGAGCGAAGGCTGAATCAGACCGGTCAGAAGCTTTACGGTAGTTGTTTTTCCGGAACCGTTCGGACCGAGATAGCCCATGATGCTTCCGGTTTCCACCTCCAGATCCAGACCGCTCAGCGCCACGACCTGACCGTACTTTTTTGTCAGATTAGCCGCTTGAATTGCATACATTCCAAATCTCCTTTTCTTTCGCATCAGCGAGCTTCCGAAGTGCCTTTTTCACGCAGATAAGTGGCTTCCAGATCCGCAAGATGCAGCTTCACCGCAAGCGGATACCGATCAAACGCCAGACTGATGGAAAAGCTGCCGCCCTTGGCCGCCTCATCAAAGCCGCCCATATGCCAGCGTATCGCCATGGCTTCCGCGGGCTTCAGCCGCATAAAGCGTTCGACCAGATAAACGGATTTTTCTCCGTGGCCGAACGGAAAAGCATCCTCAACGGCATAAAACGGCTTCTTCTCCCACTGCCCGGTCTCATCGTTCTTGACGTTGCGCATGGAAGGCTTATAAAACTGCGATTTGCAGATGTCGTGCAGAAGGCCGCAGACCGCATAGCTTTCTTCGCTTTCGCCTTCCTCAAAATAGCGCTCCCGCAGCGTTTTATAAACATTGATGCTGTGCATCACAAGCCCGCTCTCACAGGCACAGTGAAATTTTGTGCTGGCGGGCGCCGTGTAAAAATCCGTCGTATCCAGCCACGCGAGCAGCTTCTGAGCACCCTCGCGTGCAATATTGGCTGTAAACAGCTGAATAAACTCCGCTCTGTATGGATTCGCCATTTTTCCATTCCTGCCTTTCTGCCGCATTATAGACAGTATAGCACAGTACATGCACTTTTTCAAACAAATTCACACATTTCGCCGGCGCAAAAAGAAAACCGCCTCCGTACGGAAGCGGTTTTCGGACAGGATCAGGAATTGCCGGCACACCCGTGCTTATCCTCGCCGCAGGCATGACTGCCGCAGGTATGGCTTTCGCCGTGATGGTGGCTGCAGACTGTGTCGGGATTGAAGATCAAAGTGCCGTTCAGAAGCGAGGCAACCGCAGCGTCGGCACTGCCGGAAGCGCCGGGAAACAGCTCGATGCCGGCTTCAGCCAGCGCCGTGCGCGCGCCTCCGCCGATGCCGCCGCAGATCAGCGCGTCAGCGCCGTTTGCTTTCAGGAATCCCGCCAGAGCGCCGTGGCCGCTGTCGTTTGCACAGATAACGGTGCTGGACACCACCTGATTGTTTTCAACCTCATAGAATTTGAACATCTCACAGTGTCCGAAGTGCTGAAAAATCAATCCGTTTTGATAGGTTACTGCAATTTTCATGTTTATACTTCCTTTCCATTCGTGTTTTGGCGCCGTCCGGGCCGTTTCTGCCGGCTGCGGCTCTCCTGCATTCCTGCATTTTTCAAACTCGGCGCGCGTACAGCCGCCGTGCTGCGGCGTGCAGGGACTGCGTTCTGCTGCGGCGGCCATGGCATACAGGGTGTCCGCAAGGGCGGTCAGCGCGGCGCGGTTGACGGTATAATGCGTGAAATACCCGCATTTCTCGCCGATGATCAGCCCCGCTTCCCGCAGAACCTTCAAATGCTGTGATACGGCGGCCTCTGAAATATCGAGCTGGCGGGAAAGCGCGCGGACACAGCAGTTCCGGCGCAGCAGAAGCCGCAGAATCAGCAGGCGGTTTTCATCCGCCAGTGCGCGGAAGGTATGGCTGTCTGTCATAGGATGGCCTCCTTTTAATTAAGTTTTCACTTAAACAATCTCAGTATATCACAATTTTTAATTAAGTCAATACTAAAATAAAAAAGACTCCGGAAACCGAAGTCTTTGATGGCAATCATACGGTTCTGAAGCCCTTGCCGATGATCTCGCTTGTATTGGTGATGAACATAAACGCTTTCGGATCGACACTCCGGACGAACCCCCGCAGCTTTACGGCTTCGCTGCGCTTACAGGCGACAAGGATTACCTTCCGGTCCTCGTGTGAATAAGCGCCGACGGCGTCCATGACGGTCGAGCTGCGTTTCATTTCGCGAATAATGTAATCGCAGATTTCCGTCGGATGTGAGGTGACAATCGAGAAATACTTGCACAGGTTGATGCTTTCAATTACGGAATCGACTACAAAGGCTTTGATTACAAGGCCGAGCAGCGAGAACAGGCCGGTTTTGATATCAAAGACAAAACAGGCGGAAAAGGCGATCAGCGCGTCGCTCATCAGCAGCGCCGTACCGATATCCACGCTGGTGTATTTTTTCAGAATCATCGCCACAATATCCGTGCCGCCGCTCGAAGCGTTGCAGTTGAAGAGAATCGCCGAACCGACTGCCGGAAGCATCATGGCAAAGCACAGCTCCAGAAAAGGCTGATCCGTAAACGGCTTATCCATCGGGAAAACACGCTCGAACAGCCAGGTCAGGAACGAAAACAGCATGCTGCAGTATCCTGTAAGGAAGCCGAATCCGCGCCCCAGAAAAATAAAGCCGATAATCAGCAGGACAATATTGATGGCCCACATGATAACCGCAGGAGACAAAGAAGGAACCACCTGTCCGAGCAGAATGGAAATACCACTGACGCCGCCGGTCGAAAAGTTATTGGGGAATTTGAAAAAATATACGCCGATTGACAGGATGATTGTTCCGAGATTGACAAGCAGAAATGTTTTCAGGCTTGCTTTTCCGAAGTATTTTTTGATGTTTTCTGTGTTCATACCGCGCCAACTTCCCTGATGCAGGCAGCACGCCTGCCTTTTTAAGCCGTTGAGATTTTAGCACAGCAAACCCCAAAATTCAACAGGAAAACCGCAAATGCATAAAAGAATTTTTATCCGTCATTTCAGTGCATCGAGATACGCTTCAAGCTGCAATTTGTACTGTGTGAGCCGCTCGCCAATTGTACCTGCGAAGCGCTCCGTATAAATCTCATGCATAAACGCCCTGCGCGGCAGGAAACGGTAATCGACCGTCTT
>JBJEOO010000018.1:0-4493 GCA_051880755.1 Hominenteromicrobium sp. | reverse complement strand
CAGGGTTATCAAAGAAGAGGGCGGCGAAAACGACCTGCTCGAGCGCATCGCGAACGATCCGATTTTCGGCGTGACGCTGGATGAGCTGAAGGGCATTGTCGATCCGCACAGATATGTCGGCCGCGCGCCGCGCCAGACGGAGATATTCCTGAAGGAGACGGTACAGCCCGTTCTCGACCGCTATGCGGATACGGAGACGGAGACCGCGGAAATCAACCTGTAAACTCAGCTCGTCCACCGCGTCCGGCGGCATAAGGGGACGGAGCGAAAAATATATATGAGAAAGGCTTGAACTGTTATGGTAAAAGCAATTGTCGGCGCCTGCTGGGGCGACGAGGGAAAAGGCAAGATCACCGATATGCTCGCGGAAACCTCCGACATTGTCGTGCGTTTCCAGGGCGGCAGCAACGCCGGCCATACGATTATCAATGAGTACGGCAAGTTTGCGCTGCATCAGCTGCCTTCCGGCATTTTCAGAAAAAACATCATCAACATCATCGGCAACGGCGTTGCGCTCTCCGTTGAGAACTTCATCGACGAGCTGAAGTCCGTTACGGACCGCGGCGTTCCGATGCCGAATATCCTCATTTCAAACCGCTGCCAGATCGTCATGCCGTATCACAAGGAGCTGGACGGCATGGAGGAGGCGCGCCTCGCGTCGAAGTCCTTCGGTTCCACCAAGAGCGGTATCGCGCCGTTCTATTCCGACAAGTATGCGAAGATCGGCTTCCAGGTCAGCGAGCTGTTCGACGATAAGGATTCCATCATGGAGAAGATCGACCATGTGCTCGATCTCAAGAACGTGCTTTACAAGGATCTCTACAAGGTGAAGCCGCTCGACCGCGACGAAATCTATGCCAAGCTGATGGAGTACAAGGAGGCGCTCGCGCCGTATGTGGCCGATACCTTCACCATTCTGCACGAGGCGGTCAAGGCCGGCAAGACGATTCTGCTTGAGGGTCAGCTCGGTTCTCTGAAGGATCCGGATCTCGGCATTTATCCGATGGTCACCTCCTCTTCGCCGGTTGCCGGCTTCGGCGCAATCGGCGCAGGCGGCATTCCGCCGTATGAGATCAAGGAGATCATCACGGTTGTCAAGGCGTATTCCAGCGCGGTCGGCGCAGGCGAGTTTGTTTCCGAGATCTTCGGCGAAGAGGCCGAGGAGCTCAGAAAGCGCGGCGGCGATAAGGGCGAGTACGGCGCGACGACGGGCAGACCGAGAAGAATGGGCTGGCTGGATCTTGTCGCGGCACGTTACGGCTGCCAGGTGCAGGGCGCAACCGGCATTGCGCTCACGGTGCTCGACGCGCTCGGCTACCTCGATGAAATCCCGGTCTGCGTCGCTTACGAGCTTGACGGCAAGCGCATCGATTACTTCCCGCCGACGGCACAGCTCAAGCACTGCAAGCCGATTCTCGAGGTTCTCCCGGGCTGGAAGTGCGATATCGGCGGCATCCGCAAGTATGAGGATCTGCCGGAGAATGCGCGCCGCTACGTCGAGTTTGCGGAGAAGCAGATCGGCGTGCCGATCACCATGGTCTCGAACGGCCCGGCACGCGAGGACATCATTTACAGATAAAAACCGGAAAGCGGGCAGCGTCAGGCCGCCCGCTTTCAAAAACGGAAGCTTTCCCGAAGCAAAGTGAATATTTCCATAACGCGAAAGGCAGGGTTGGATATGTGCGGCATTGTCGGCTATATCGGCTGCGATCAGGCGGCACCGATTCTTTTGCAGGGGTTGGAGAAGTTGGAATACCGCGGATATGATTCCGCGGGTGTTGCGGTCTTTTCGGAAGACGGACTCAGGGTTGTAAAGGCAAAGGGCAGACTTCGTGTCCTGAATGATCTCATTGACGGCGGACGGGCGGTTCCCGGAACGCTCGGCATCGGGCATACGCGCTGGGCGACGCATGGCGCGCCGAGCGACGTCAATTCCCATCCGCAGACCAGTGAAGGCGGAAAGTTTGCCGTTGTGCACAACGGCATCATTGAAAATTACCTGTATCTCAAGAATCATTTGATCCGCCGCGGCGTGCAGTTCGTATCCGAAACGGATACCGAGGTCGTGGCGCAGATGCTGGAGTATTACGACCACGGCGATATTCTGGAAACCATCTCACGGGTTATCTCCAAGGTGGAGGGCAGCTACGCGCTCGGCATCATCTGCGCGGATTACCCGGACCGCATTTTCGCCGTCCGCAAGGACAGCCCGCTGATCATCGGCGTAGGGCAGGGCGAGAGCTTCATTGCCTCCGATATCCCGGCGATTCTTTCCAGAACGCGCGATATCTACCGCCTGAAGGACGGCGAGATTGCGGTTCTGCGGCGGGAAAAAATCGAGTTTTTCAATGCCGACTGCGAGCCGGTCGAAAAGGAAACCGAGCATATCGAGTGGGATATCGAAGCGGCGGAAAAGGGCGGCTTCGAGCACTTTATGATGAAGGAGATCTGCGAGCAGCCCAAGGCTGTGCGCGATACCATCACACCGCGCATTCGCGGCGGCCGCGTTGTGCTCGATGACATCACACTCACGGCGGATCAGCTCCGCCGGTTTTCCAGAATCTGCATTGTCGCCTGCGGCACCGCCTATCATGTCGGCGTCGTCGCGAAATACGCGTTTGAGGCGCTGCTGCGCATTCCGGTTGAAGTGGATGTCGCTTCGGAATTCCGCTACCGCACGCCGATTATCGGCGAGGATACGCTGGTGATCATCATCAGCCAGTCCGGAGAAACGGCGGATACGCTTGCGGCGCTTCGCGAGGCGAAGCGTGCGGGCTGCCGTGTGCTCTCGATCGTCAACGTCGTGGGCAGCACCATCGCGAATGAATCGGACGATGTTCTTTATACTTGGGCCGGCCCGGAAATCTCCGTGGCTTCCACAAAGGCATACAGCACACAGCTTGCGGTCGTCTACCTGCTCGCGCTCTATATCGGCGAGAAGCTCGGCCGCCTTTCCGAAGCGCAGCTGGACGCTTACATCGCAGAGCTGGAACGAATTCCGGATCAGATTGAAGCGATGCTGGCACACAAGGAGAATATTCAGTTCTTTGCGTCCAAATATTTCAATGCGGGCGATATGTATTTTATCGGGCGCGGCGTGGATTACGCGGCGTCGCTCGAAGCGTCGCTCAAGCTCAAGGAAATTTCGTATATCCATTCGGAGGCCTATGCGGCAGGCGAGCTCAAGCACGGCCCGATCTCCCTGATTGAGGACGGTACGCTTGTCATCGCGCTTGCGACGGACAGCCGCCTGTTCGAGAAAATGATGTCGAACATCAAGGAGGTCAAGGCGCGCGGCGCAGTCGTGCTCGGTCTGGCGACCGAGCATCAAACGGAAATTGAATCACAGACGGATATGGTGTTCTATATTCCGAAAACGAGCGCCTTTATGCTGCCGTCGCTTTCCGTGATTCCCATGCAGCTTTTCGCGTACTATGTGGCGTCCATGAAGGGCTGCGATATCGATAAGCCGCGCAATCTCGCAAAGTCCGTAACCGTTGAATAACAGAAGGAAAAATATAGAAAGTCAGGGTGTACAATTTTATGGCACAAAATGAAAAGGTTCTTGTGGTGGACTTCGGCGGCCAGTATAACCAGCTGGTTGCCCGCCGCGTGCGTGAATGCAATGTGTACTGTGAAATCGTTTCCTACCGCGTGGGGATTGAGGCAATCCGTGCACAGAAGCCGAAGGGCATCATTTTCACCGGCGGCCCGAACAGCGTCTATGTGGACGGCGCGCCGTCGATCGATCCCGCGATCTTTGAAATGGGCATCCCGGTGCTGGGCCTGTGTTACGGATGCCAGCTGATGATGCACCTGCTCGGCGGCCATGTCTGCAAGGCACCGGAGCGCGAATACGGCAAGACGCTCGTGCATGTGAATACGGAGTCCGAGATCTTCGCCGGCGTCAGCCCGGATACAATCTGCTGGATGAGCCACAACGACTATGTGGAAACGGCGGCGCCCGGCTTTGCCATTTCGGCGCATACGGACAACTGCCCGGTTGCGGCGGCGGAAATGCCCGAAAAGAAGCTTTATGCCCTGCAGTTCCATCCGGAGGTGCTCCATACGCCGGAGGGCAAGACCATGCTGCACAATTTTGTCTACCGTGTCTGCGGCTGCAAAGGCGATTGGAAAATGGATTCCTTTGTGGAGACGAGCGTCAGGGCGCTGCGCGAGAAGATCGGCGGCGGCAAGGTGCTCTGCGCACTGTCCGGCGGCGTCGATTCCTCCGTCGCGGCGGCGATGCTCTCGAAGGCGGTCGGCAAGCAGCTCACCTGCGTGTTCGTCGATCACGGCCTGCTGCGCAAGAACGAGATGGAAGAGGTCTGCGAGGTTTTCGGTCCGAACGGCCAGTTCGAGCTGAACTTTGTCTGCGTCAATGCGCGCCAGCGCTTCTACGACAAGCTCGCGGGCGTTGAGGAGCCGGAGAAAAAGCGCAAGATCATCGGCGAGGAGTTCATCCGCGTCTTTGAGGAAGAGGCGAAAAAGAT
>JBJEOO010000017.1:0-4509 GCA_051880755.1 Hominenteromicrobium sp. | reverse complement strand
CGTATGAGCATGGCAAACTCGCTTGAGCTGCGCGTGCCGTTCCTCGACAAGAAGATGCTGGAGCTTTCCACGCGCATCCCCTCCCGCTTCCGCGCGGCGAACGAGACGACAAAGATCGCCCTGCGCAGCGCGGCGATCAAGCAGCTTCCCGAGCGCACGGCGAACAAAAAGAAGCTCGGCTTCCCGGTTCCGCTGAACGACTGGCTCCGCGAGGACAAGTATTACAATATGGTGAAAAAAGCGTTTCAGAGCGATATTGCCGAAAAGTTCTTTGTCACCGATGAGCTGATGCGCCTGCTCGACGACCATAAGAGCGGAAAGGCACTCAACATGCAGAAAATCTGGTCGTTCTATACCTTTATTCTCTGGTATGAGCAGTTCTTTGTTTTGAACTGACCCGGAAAGCCTGTGCACGAAACCGAAGATTTCTAAAAGATCCTACAAAAACACCCCGTTAGCCGGACAGGTCATGGACTTGCCGGAAAACGGGGTGTTTCGTTATGCTTATGCTTCAGGAATTACTTGTAGAGCGGGCCGTAGTGCTTGCAGGCGGCGTAATCCGCAGCCTGAGCGTCCTGCGTGCCGAAGCTCGACCATGCGTGCGGACGATATACTTTGTCCGCCGGAACATTGTGCATCGTCACGGGAATACGCAGCATGCTGGCCAGCGTGATGAGATCCGCGCCCACATGGCCGTACACGGTCACGCCGTGGTTCGCACCCCAGTTTGCCATGACGCTGTATACGTCCTTGAAGGCGCCCTCGCCCGTCAGGCGCGGCGCAAACCACGTCGTCGGCCAAGTGCGGTCCGTACGCACATCAATGGTGTTGTGAATCTCATCCGGGAGGTTTGCCGTCCAGCCCTCCGCAATCTGGAGAACCGGGCCGATTCCATCCACAATGTTGTAGCGCAGCATGGTAACCGGCATTTCGGCCTTGCAGCGGAAATGGCTGGAGAATCCGCCGCCACGGAAATACTCGTAGTTCGCGCGGCACCAATCGGTCGCATCCGTACAGGCCCGGATGTCCTCGTCCTTCATTTCCCAGAAAGGCTTCATAACGGAATTGCCGGCACTGTCTCTGCATGCGCCGCTGCCGTCCAGCGCGGTCGCGCCGGAATTGATGAGGTGAATAAAGCCGTCCTTCGCCACGCCCTCGGGCCGCTTTCCTGTCACGCGCTCACAGGCCTCCGGACTCCAGTAGGTGCGCACGTCATGGAAACAGGGCGCTGTATTCGAGACGAGCGTGCCCAGCAGCATGGAAACACCGTTGCAGGTATCATTTTCCGTTGCAAACGGCGTGGGCATCTTCGGCCCGTTCCAGTCAAACGTACTGGCAAGGATCGCTTCGCTGAAGTCCGCATTCGGCAGCCAGTCCGTCCACTGACGCTGTCCCTGGAAACCGCCCGCAACCGCGTTGCGGCCGAGCGCTTCCTCATGCCAGCCAAGCTCGTCGAGCTTCGGATTTCCATAGAGGATGTCCCGCATAACCATCGTCATTTTCGTGACGAATTCCCAGTCCTGATCGGCAGGGACAACCTTCGACTTTGTGATTACATCCGGGAGATTTTTGCCCGCGTTGCAGTCAAAGCCCTCTTTGCAGTTTGCCTTGACCCATGCAAGCGCCTGCTCGTACTCGTCCGCGTCGTAGATGCCCAGTGTAATACGGCGCAGGATCTCCGTCATATCGACCCACTCGGCGCGCATGCCGAAGTATTTCTGGAAGATTTCCGCATCGCAGAAGCTGCCCGCAATACCCATTGCAACGCCGCCCAGATTCACATAAGCTTTGTTCTTCATCCAGCCCACAGCTACGGCGCAGCGCGCAAAGCGCAGGATTTTTTCCGCCACATCGTCCGGAATGGTCGTATCGGTGACATCTTGTACGTCATGCCCGTAAATGGAGAAGGCCGGCAGGCCGCGCTGTGCGTGCGCTGCCAGAACCGCCGCCAGATACACCGCGCCCGGACGCTCGGTGCCGTTAAAGCCCCAAACGGCCTTGATGGTCTTGGGGTCCATATCAAAGGTTTCCGAGCCGTAGCACCAGCAGGGCGTGACAGACAGCGTTGCAACGACGTTTTCCGCGCTGAACTGATCGGCTACGCGGGCTGCCTCCGCACCGCCGCCGATTGTCGTACATCCGACGACGCACTCGACGGGTTTGCCGTCCGGGTAGCGCAGCGTCTCGCTGATGAGCTTTGCGGCATTGTTTGCCATCGTCATGGTCTGGACTTCCAGTCCTTCACGAATACCGCCCCAGCGGCCGTCGATGACCGGGCGGATACCGATTTTAGGATACAGCATAATTTCACATTTCCTTTCTGAATTGTTTTTTCTGCATGGTTTCTGATCAACGATCGGTGGGGTCGCCCTCTTCGCGGCGCGGATACTTTTTATAGCCCGGGTGACGGCCGGTCACGCGGTAGTATCCTCTGAGGTCGATCAGCTTCTGAATATTTTCGCGGCTGATATCGTAGCTGCCGCCGAGGATGATCGCGTTGATGGTGATCTTGGCCCAAAGCTCGAGACTTTCCATCCGGTAAAACGCCGTCAGAACGTCGCTGCCGACGGCCAGTGCGCCGTGATTTTCAAGCAGCATCACATCATGTTCTTCCAGATACGGCTCAATGGCATCCGGCACCTCGACGGTGCTGGGCGTGCCGTAGGGCGTCAGCGGAACGCTGCCGATCACAGCCACGTCCTCGATCATATTGTACATATCCATACTGCGGTGTGCGACGGCAAAGCCCGTGGCGCCCGGCGGATGGGCATGGATCACGCCCCACACATCATCGCGCTTTTCATAGCAGCGCAGATGCATTTTGATCTCGCTCGAAGGGCGCAGTCCCTCGGCCGCCTCCAGAACATTGCCGGCAGCGTCAATGCGGATCAGCTTTTCGGGCGTGATGAAGCTCTTGCTCATGCCGGTGGGCGTGGCAAGGAAGGTACCGTCTTCAAGCCGTACACTGACATTTCCGTCATTGGCAGCAACCCAGCCGAGCTGCCACATTTTGTGGCACACATCGCAGATCTGCTCTTTTATGGTTTCCATATTCACAAGAAACACCTCCCTGCCTTTCATTATACGGGTTTGATCTCCTTTTTTCAAGACACAATCCTATGATAAAAAACGATGGCCGATAATTTTCTGCCATCGTTTCTTCGGATTATTCCACTTTCATCATGCGGTATCCCACGCCGATATGCGTCTGGATATACTGGGGAGAATCCGGGTTCGGTTCCAGCTTTTTCCGCAACGTGGCCATAAAAACGCGCAGGGAAGCCACGTCATTGTCCCAGCTTCTGCCCCAGATATTCTGCGTGATAAAGGTATGGGTCAGCACTTTTCCGACGTTTTTGGAAAGCAGGCACAAAAGCTTATACTCAATCGGCGTCAGATGCAGCTCCTGACCGTCCAGATATGCGCAGCCGCCGGCGTAATCCACGCGCAGCTTGCCGTTTACAAACACGGAGCTTGCCGCAAGCATATCGGCCGTCATATAAGACAGCCTTCTCTGCGTCACGCGCAGTCTGGCCAGCAGTTCCTCAACGGAAAACGGTTTCGTCAGATAGTCGTCGGCGCCCGCATCCAGCGCTTCAATTTTATCCGCATCCTCACTGCGGGCACTGATCACAATAATGGGCAGGTTCGACCACGAACGGATATTGCGGATCACCTGTACGCCGTCCATATCGGGCAAGCCGAGATCCAGCAGAACAATATCCGGATTATGCGAGGACGCCTCGAGAATCGCCTCCTCGCCGTTGACGGCTGCCAGATAGCGGTAATCGTTCGTCTTGAGTGTGGTTATAATCAGGTTGCGGACCGGCGTGTCGTCCTCCACAACCAGAATCAGCGGTTTATTCATGCAGTTCTACCTCCCCTGCAGGCACTGTAAAGGTAAAGGTTGTGCCGTGCGGCAAATGATCGGAAACGGAAATGGTTCCCCCGTGCGCCGTGACGATTGACTTGCACAGGGACAGACCAAGGCCAAGGCTTCTTCGGCTGTCTGCCACCTTATTGGCTCCGCTGTAAAACATATCAAAAATCCGCGGCTTTTGTTCATCCGGGATGCCCGGCCCGTTATCGGAAACGGAAACCACAACCCACTTATCCCGTTTTTCGGTATGGATTTCAATCTTCGAGCCGGCCGGCGTGTATTTGATGGCATTGTCCACAAGATTGATCATAACCTGTACGATCAGCTTGGCGTCAATCTGCGCCAAAATGAATTCCTCTGTGCTGCTGACCGCAATGGTATGCGCCCGGCTTTCCCGGTTCACATGGCGCAGCGCTTCGGCAACAACCTCATCCATCAGCTCGGCGGATTGATTCAGATCAACACGGCCCTGTTCAATCCGGGTGACGGCGAGCAGATTCTCGACCAGATTGATCAGCCACATGGAATCGTCATAAATATCCGTAAACATCTGCGTGCGCGAGCCGTCATCCATTTTCTCATAATTATACAGAAGATTGCTCGCGTTGCCGGAAATGGAGGTCAGCGGC
>JBJEOO010000016.1:0-4560 GCA_051880755.1 Hominenteromicrobium sp. | reverse complement strand
AAAGCTCGGCGAGCTGGAACAACGTGTCGAGCGGCGGAATCTCCGCCTTCACCGCAGCCAAATCGCTGTGCACATGATCACCCGGACAAAGGACCTCTTCCTTTTTGCTTTTCTTTCCGGATTTCGCTTTTTCTTTTTTTGCCATACCATTTCCTCCGCTTCAAGGCATTTCAATCCGCTTTTTCAAATAAACAAATGAATAACTGTTCATTTGTTATTATCATTATACCGGCACAGGCTCTGTTTGTCAAGCCTTTCGGTTTCTTTTTCCGCTGTTTTTCGGCAGCGTCCTCAAAAGCAGTATTTCAGAATCTCCAAAGGCGTTTCCGCATGCGGGTATCCGGTTTTTCGCTTTTCGGCCTGTCCGGCGCCGCCTTTTAAATACCACACGGCCTGCACGGTCCGCATGCCCAGCGCGGACGCCGCTTCCAGCTCACTGCTTCCGCCGTCACCAACGTATAGACACGCTTGTGCTTCAACGCCCAGATACGCCATACACCGGTGAAAGATTTCCGCATCCGGTTTTTGAATTCCCTGTTCAAATGAGAGAAGCGCCGCATCAAAATAAGGATACAGCACGCTGTTCCGAATGACATCCACTTCCTCGGAAAAACAATTGCTGATCAGGCCGACGGAAAGGCCGTTGTGCTTCAGCGTCTCCAGCATCGGCGGCAATCCGGCAATCCGGCGGTTTTCTGGCGTGAAAATCATGAAAATCTCTTGAAATTTATCGATTTGTCCGTATAATATATAATGACAGCATATGGGCGGAGACACAAGGCCGGAATCCGAAGCGGATTCTCTGAACGATACCGGTACAGCACCCCGGGAGTTGTAGACTGTAACGGTATGGGCTTATCACACGGATTTACTTTTGCAGAACCAGCTGCTCCGTGATTCTCCCCACACGAGGACATGCGGAGAACGTCTGGCACAGACACGCACTGCTCCCCTGATCCGGTAACAGCAACTGTCAATTCAATAGAATTTGTTCCGCAGACCTGCGGAGAAAGGATGAACAAAATGAGTAAGAAAATACGCATCGGCATCATCGGTGTCGGCGGTATGGGCAGCGGTCATGCAATGGCTATCCACAGCGGTACGGGCAACACGATCTGGAGCACGCAGATCGACTACGTTCCGCCGTTCCCGGGCGAAATGACCTCCAACCTGCCGGACTTCCTCGAGCTGGCCGGTGTTTATGACATCAATCCCGCGCGCAATGAATGGGCGAAAAACCACGGTATTTCCGTTTTTGAGAATTACGAGGCCATGCTGGCGGATCCGACCGTCGATGCTATTCTCATCGCCACGCCGAACCATCTGCACAAGGAAATGGCGATTTCCGCCATGCGTGCCGGCAAGCACGTTCTCTGTGAAAAGCCGGTAATGATGTCCAGTGCGGATATGCTGGATGTTATGGCGGTTTCCAAGGAAACCGGCAAGGTCTTTTATCCCCGCCAGAACCGTGAATGGGACGAGGATTACCTCATCGTCAAGAAGATCTATGACGAAAAGCTGATCGGCAACGTTTTCAACATCAAGTGCCGCATCATGGGCAGCCGCGGCATTCCGGGCGACTGGCGCGGCGTGAAGGAATACGGCGGCGGCATGATGCTCGACTGGGGCGTACACATCATCGACCGTATCGTGAAGATGATTCCGGAGAAGATCACCAATCTCTTCTGCCACTTCACCTACATCACCAATCCGGAGTGCGATGACGGCTTCCAGCTCTATCTGACCTTCGCGAACGGCGTCACCGTAAATCTTGAAGTCGGCACCTGCCACTTTGTCAACGAGCCGCTGTGGTGCGTTTACGGCGATAAGGGTTCCGCGATGATCAACAACTGGAATCTGGACGGCAAGCTGGTCCGTCTGGTTTCCTGGGACGACAAGGACACTCTCCCGATTCTCGCCGGCGCCGGCCTGACCAAGACCATGGCCCCGAGAGACGGCGGCGAATCCATCGAAGAGTTCGATCTGCCGAGATTTGATTTCGACCGCAACACCCTGTACCGTAACTTTGTGGAAACCTGCAACGGCGAAGCCGAACAGATCGTTTCTCAGGAGCACGCGCTGCGCGTTCTGCGCATCATGGAAGCCTGCTTTGAAAGCAGCGAGACCGGCAAGGCCATCGCATTTGAAGCCTGACCGGAATAAAAATCACGGAGCGACACAGTTTTTCGCTGTGCCGCTCCTTTTTTATTCGACGGTAAAGCCCGTCCATTCGATTTTGTTGTACTGCATGACGTCCTCCGCCTTTTCCATGCCGATTTTCTCATAGAACGGGATGGCGTCTTCATTTGCGATCAGGTAAACGGCGATGTCCTTTTCGCCGCCTGCCAGCGCATGCGCGCGCTTCATAAGCTGTGTGCCGATGCCGTGCCCTTCAAAGTCCCGGTCCACGCCGAGATCCGTAACGTACAGCCAGTAGCAGAAATCCGTCAGCCCGAACAGCACGCCCACCACTTTCTGCGTCTCGTCCCGGGCGGTCAGACTGATGGTGACATTTTGCACCAGCTTTTGAATCCGCTCCTCGAACCGTTCCTTCGGGTACTGCGACCCGAGATTCGTCCGCTTCAGGAAATCGATGTACTCTTCCGCAGACAGCCTTTCCTCCGTATAGCTGATATTCATATTTCATCCTCCAATTTTCAATTCTGCTTTGCCGGACTTTTCAGCCAGCTCCCGGATTTTCTCCTGCGGAAAACGGGTTTCCAAGCCGGTGTCGTAATTCTTTTCGTCAAGCCAACGGCAAATGCCCCGATACTCGTCAATGGCAGCCCTCCGAGCCGAAATTGCCAAAGCCCAAAGGGGTGCGGGAAATCCGTTTTCACGGTTTCCCGCACCCCTCTGCCTTACGGCCGGATTATACGCACTTGCGGATATACGGCTTGTTGATCTCGTACAGCTCGTCGCGGATGCCCACGGCAGCCTTTGTGCTGTTGATTGTGGGGTCGCACAGAAGCGCCTGCAGCGCGATTTCCGCAGAACCCTCAGCCGCCGCCAGAACGGACAGACGCTGTGCGGAAACCTGCTGGTTCAGAAGGCCGATGATACCCGCAGGCATATCGCGCACGACCTGCTTATGTACGCCGTCGCCGTCCACCATGACCGGGATTTCCACTGCGATATCGCGCGGAAGCTGGGAAATCGCATCATCGTTGTACACGATAGCCGAAGGAATATATTTGCGCTCGTTGAAGAAAATGCCGGTAACCACTTCAATGGCCTGCTCGCCCGAAGGCACAAGCCATGTGTCAATATCCTTTTCACCGGAAACCAGTGCGGCAATCTCCTTCTTCATGCGCACTCTGTCCTGCGCATCCCAGTCAAAATCATAGCCATGCTCGCCAGCCTCATAGCCATACGCCTGATACTCGCCGAGATGGTCGTCCGAGCAGGTGGGATACAGGCCGAAGAAGTGGAACATTTTGCGGGAATACGGCATAAAGGTCGGGTCATATGCGGCTTCCTTCTCGCGGAATTCCGGATACAGATCCTCGCCGGTCTCCTTATCGCGGATCGAGAGCACCCACTGGAAATGGTTCATGCCGGCGGCGCGGACCTCAATGGAAAGTCTGTCGCGGCCGAGCATGCGCGCAATATCGTCGCGCGCCATAAAGACGCCGTGGCACAGGCCGATGCACTTGATCTTTGTATATTTGTTTACGCCGAGCACGATGCGGGTTTCCGGGTTCGAGAAGTTCAGAAGCCACGCATTCGGGCAAAGCTCCTCCATGTCGTGCGCAATATCGAGCAGAACCGGCAGGGTGCGCATCGTAAAGAACAGCGCGCCGGCGCCGCCGTTTTCACCGAGGCAGTGGCGGATGCCGTATTTCTTCGGCACGTTGAAATCCTGCTTCCAAAGGTCGCAGCGCTCAATGGCAAGGCTGTTGACAACGAAATCCGCACCCGGCAGAACCTCACGCCGGTCCGTTGTTTTTTCAATCTTCAGTCCGAAGCCCGTATGCTCATTCAGGCAAACGGCCAGCGAATACATACGCTCCAGGTTTTCCTCATCGATATCCACGAGCGAAAGAGTCGCGCCGCGCATCTTTTCCGAGGTGAAAATATCCCGGAATGTCGGCGTACCGAACGACATGCTGCCGGCTCCGATAAAGACGAGCTTCGGCTTTCTGTTTTTCTTGCTTTCCATTTTGTATCCTCCAAAAGATCATTTAAAAAATCCGGTACCAATCGGTCCGTTTGTATTCTATCCTGCTTTGATGCACCTGTCAAGTATGAAAACCATTTCCACCGCATCAATCCATGGTTCCGAGCGATTCCAGCGGCCAAAGCCGGAAAACCAGCTTGCCGACAATCTGTTCCTGCGCGACACAACCCACCGCCGTATTGCGGGAATCCACCGACACACTGCGGTGATCGCCCATGACAAACACCCGGGATTCCGGCACCTGATACGGCAGCTCTATGTTGCAGTCGCCAAAAGCCTTTTCCTCGAGATACGGCTCGTCCAGCGCCTCACCGTTGATATAAACCGTGCCGTCCTCATCGATATCCACCCAGTCGCCCGAGCCGGCAATGACCCGCTTA
>JBJEOO010000015.1:0-4567 GCA_051880755.1 Hominenteromicrobium sp. | reverse complement strand
ATATCCGTTATAACATAGTCCATCCGCTTGTCATGCGCCTCCGCAGGAATGGCGGAAACGATCTGAAAGTCATAGCAGAGGCCGACTGTACATACGTCTATTTTTTCCAAAAATGTATCGTAATACCCTTTCCCGTAACCAATCCGCATGCCCTGCGCCGTAAAGGCCAGACCGGGCACAAAACAAACCGCTTTTTCCCGTGCGGAAAAACGCAGCGCCTCCTGCGCCGGCGGTTCCGGAATCCCATATGCGCCCGGGATAAGCACCCCGGGATCTGTGATCCGGAAAAAATCCATCTGATGGGTGCCCGGTGTGCAGCGCGGCACAAATACGGCTTTGCCGTCCGCCAATGCCCGCCGCAGCAGCCGGGAGGTATCCGCCTCACAGCCAAAGCTGACATAACACAGAATGCACTCCGCATCCCGGTAAACAGACGATGCCGCAGCGCGCCGGAACAGCGCCTCATCCCGCGCCGCACGATCCGCGCAGGCCTGCCGCAGGGCCTGCATGTGCTGCCGGAGCGCACGCTTATCCGTCATCAATCCGCACACTGAATCGACGCGTGAATTTTATCGGCAGCAGCCTGACCGGCCATCAGACCGGCAAGCGTCAGTCCGAACTGTGTCGCAACACCCATACCCTTTGCGGTGATGATGCTGCCGTCCACGCAGACATGCTTTTCGGAAATTCTTGCGCCCTTCAGTTCTCCCTCAAACCCCGGGAAGCAGATTGCCTCTCGGCCGTTCAGAATGCCGAGGTGGCCGAGAATGCTCGGCGCCGCACAAATCGCGGCAAGATAGATCCCGTTGCGCGCGCAGTATTCGGCGCACGCCGTGACGATCGGCGATTTCTCAAGGTTCAGCGTGCCCGGCATGCCGCCCGGCAGGATCATCATTTCCATGTCATCGGTCGTAACGTCTTTATCTTCGATATCGGCCGTAACGGAAATCCCGTGCGAGCCGGTTACCGTTTTGCCGCCGACACCGACGGTCCTGACATCCAGCTCCGCTCTGCGCAGAATGTCCACCGGCGTGAGTGCTTCGATTTCTTCAAAACCATTTGCGAGAAAAACGTAGATCATAACAGATCCTCCAATTCCGTTAAAATTTCCTGATGTATATCCTCAATCGTCCGCAGCGTATGATCCGCCGCACAGTTCAGAACGGTCCAATGGAGCTTTTCCGCCGCATACAGCGCGCAGCTGCGGCAGTGCAGCAGAAAAGCAAGGTCCTTTTCGTGAATATCCTTTTTGGATGTATCGCCGCCATAGCGTTTCTGCAGCAGCTTTTGGGAAACCTCCGGCAGAACATCGAGATACAGAACACGGTCCGGTCTCGGAAGCCCGAGCTTTTCGTATTCAAAATCCTCCAGCCAGCGAATATAAGCGTCCCAGGCATCAGGCGGAAGCTTGCTGAGCTGATACACAATGTTGGAGGTTACATACCGGTCGGCAATAATCAGACTGCCCGCAAGATAATCCGCCTTCCATTTGGTTTGAAAGCTTGCAAAGCGATCCACCGCATAGAACGCACTGGCCGCATAGGCGTTCACTGCCTCCGCATCGCCTCCGAATTCGCCGGCAAGATACATTTTCACAAGGGCGGACGACGGCGAATCGTAATCCGGAAAGGTAATTTTCCTTGCCTTGCCGTGTTCCGCGGCACAGCGGTACAAAAGCTCCGCCTGCGTACCCTTTCCGCTTCCGTCCAGTCCTTCAATAACAATCAGCGCCATATTCCAATGATCCTTTAACCAATTTCTGCCGGGACCCGCAAGGCGCAGGCCATGCAGGATCGATACATTCCTGTCTATTATAGCAAAGTACGGACAAATATACAACTCCAATTTTCCGAAGAAACCGTCAATTAAGAAACACGAAAGATTGGACAGGCACAAGAAGCGCCGCTTTTCGTAAAATGACAGTGAGAAACCATAAAGGAGGTTTATCCAATGGCTGAAAACGAGCTTGCTCCCGATCTCGAGAGCCGTCCCATGCTGAAAGAAGCCGTTTGCATCGATGCAATGCGGATATATGATTCCTGCAGCGATAAAGACTGCCTTGAGGACATACGCGTGCTGTTTTCCAGCGCTGTGCAGCCGCTTGTAGACTGCGCCGCAAACGTGCGTGTACGCGACGTTGATGTGATCTCCGTCTACATCGATATGCAGCCGATTCCCTTCAACCGCGGCTACTATTCGATCGACCTGACCTTCTTCTTCGACGTCTCCCTCGACCTCTACGGCGGGGCGACGATCGGGTGTGAGCATGTCAACGGTATTTCGATCTTCAACAAGAAAGTCATTCTCTATGGCAGCGAGGGCAACGTCAAGATGTTCTCAAGCGAAAGCGGACGCGACGAGGCCGATCTGCAGGGCAACAAGGTGCTGCCGAAGGCGACCGTGCAGGTGGCGCAGCCGGTTGCGCTCTCTGCGAAAATCTGTGACCACTGCCCCTGCGGCTGTGAGCCGTGCTGCGTGATTCCGGACTGCATTGCCAACCGGTACGGCGGCACGTTTGAGACCATGCCGCAGAAAAACACGGTCTATGTCACCATCGGATTGTTCACCATCGTGCAGATCGTCCGCAATGTTCAGCTGCTGATCCCGGCCTTCGATTTCTGTATTCCCGATAAGGAATGTGTGACCTCCAGCGATAACCCCTGCGAGCTGTTCCGCAAGATCGATTTCCCCACCGACGAGTTCTTCCCGCCCAAAGCCGGCGACGGCGGCTGCGGCTGCGGAAAATAAAGCGCCCGCAGCCGGGGAAAACGGCGCATAAAAGAACAGGTAAGCCGTGCATCCGCTCTGGATACACGGCTTATGCTTTAGAGCTTCGTCAGGCGCGCAAAATTT
Organism: Hominenteromicrobium sp.; assembly: GCA_051880755.1. Lineage (GTDB taxonomy): Bacteria > Bacillota > Clostridia > Oscillospirales > Acutalibacteraceae > Hominenteromicrobium. The sequence goes on along the minus strand of JBJEOO010000015.1, from coordinate 1,714 downwards.
GCAAAGAGCTTTTTCGTGCCCACCTTATCAAAGGCAACCTCCAGAAGTGTATCGTTTGCCATCGGCGTAGCCGATACGATCAGGCCCGTTCCGAACGCCTTGTGCACAACCGTATCGCCGACGCGGTATGTCCCGGCGGGCGCCGGCGCAACGCGCGGCTTCGGGGCAAAGCCGCCGGCCTCGGCAACGGATACCGGCTTAGCGGCTGTGCCGAACGGCTTCGCGCCCGCAAAGCTCGGCATCACGACGGGTCTGGCTGTATATTCGCGCGAACGTGTGTGCTCGATGAGCGCCTCCGGGATTTCCTCCGCAAAGCGGGAAAGCTTATTCCGGCTCGTCGAACCGAAAATCATGCGCGATTCCGCATGGAAAATATAAAGCTCTTCCTTCGCGCGCGTGATGGCGACATACGCCAGACGGCGTTCCTCCTCCACCTCGCTCGGCACATAAATGCTCGCCATGCCCGGGAAGATATTCTCCTCCATGCCCGGCAGAAAAACCACCGGGAATTCAAGGCCTTTTGCGGAATGTACGGTCATCAGCACCACCGCGTCGGAGGTGTTGTCGTAATTATCGATATCGGTGATCAGCGAGACCTCTTCCAGAAAATCGGAGAGCGTCGCCTCCGGGTTTTCTTCCTCATAGCGGCGGATGTTCGACGCAAGCTCATGTACGTTCGCCGTGCGGTCCTCCGCGGATTCCGGATCGTCGCTTTTCAGAAAATCAAGATAATCCATCCGCTCCACCAGCTCGTCGTACAGCTCGCTGATTGTAACCTCGTCGTCCTCGCAGAGATCGATCAGACCCTGCATCTGCGCGCTGAAAAGCTTCATCTTGCCTGCCGCACGGGAAAGCGCCGGGTACTCATCCGCATGGGAGATCACGGAAAACAGCGTCTCACCGGTCTGCTGGCCGATTTCCGCCGCAACCTCCACAGAGCGGTCGCCGATGCCGCGTTTGGGCGTATTGATGATCCGGCGCAGACGCATTTCGTCGCTCGGATTGCTGATCACGCTGAGGTAGGCGATCATTTCCCGGATCTCGCGGCGCTCATAAAAGCGCGTGCCGCCGATGATGCGGTGCGGAATACCGGATTTGGCGAAATTGCGTTCAAACATCATGGACTGCGAATTCATGCGATAGAGAACCGCATAATCCGAGAATTTCCGCCCGCCCGCAACGCCGTCCAGAATGATCTTCGCAATGCGCTCCGCTTCGTCCATTTCATTTTCGGCCGTATGCAGCAGAATCTTTTTGCCGGAGCCGTTCTGCGTCCAAAGCGTTTTGCCTTTGCGTTCCGTATTGTTCTCGATGACGGCGTTGGCAGCGTCCAGAATATTCTGCGTCGAGCGGTAATTCTGTTCCAGCCGGATGACCTTGGCGTCCCGGAAGGTGTGCTCGAAGCTCAGAATGTTTTCGATTGTCGCGCCGCGGAATTTATAGATGCTCTGGTCGTCGTCGCCGACCACGCAGAGGTTCTGATGCTTTTCCGCGAGCAGGCGGACAAACGTATACTGCGCGTGGTTCGTATCCTGATACTCGTCCACCATCAGGTATTTGAAACGATTCTGATAGTATTCCAGAACATCGGGGCAGGACTGAAACAGCTCGACCGTCTTGCAGATCAGGTCGTCAAAATCCATCGCGTCCGCATCCATCAGCCGCCGCTGATACATGGTGTACGCACGGGAAATGATTTTCAGGCGGAAATCGT
>JBJEOO010000014.1:0-4609 GCA_051880755.1 Hominenteromicrobium sp. | reverse complement strand
CGACCGGGCCAGCGCTGAAAAAGCCGCAGCCGTGTTTGAAGAATCCCCGTACCGCGCCTTTGCCCGGCCGGAGCCTGCCAGAGACGGGATTCAGATTGCATACAGCGGAAACGGCAGTGCGGACGCCTTTGACGAGGCGGCAAAGCACATTGTCGAAAGCGCGGTTTATGCCGAATCGAACGAGCTCGAGACGGCGCTCGGCCTGTACCGCGCGGTTTCCTCCGGCTTTGCCTTTGAGGAAAGCGAAAACAATTCGCTCTACCGTATCATGACGGAGCAGAAGGGCGGCACGGCGGAATTTGCCGCGGCACTCAACTACCTCTTTAATCAGAACGGTATCCCTTCCCGGCTTGCCGGCGGCACGGCGGCGGATGACGCGCATTTCTGGGTCATTGCCGAACTGGATGGCCGGCTTTACCACTTTGACCCGACCTTTGAAAACGGCTCAACCGGCGGCACGGGGCTTATGTATTTCGGCATGAGCGACGACGCGCGTGCCCGCACAGGCTGTGCGCTTCCCTATACGACGGGCTGCGGCGATTACGCCGAGACGCACGACGCGCTCTGCCCTGATACGAAATTCGACGCGATGTTTATCGATGTGACCGGCTGGACCTGCGATGTGCGCGAACACTTTTTGTATCTCGCCTACGGTTTCGAGACGGATTGCCTCACCTCGGTGAGCACCGATACGTTCACCGTATCCGCAGGTTAACCGAAAAAAACGAAAACGGAGACAGTCACCGAACTGCCTCCGTTTTTTGTTCTGCTCAGTATTTTGCGGACTCGATTTCTTCAATCACACCCCGGACGGCCTTTTCCACCGCGCCGTCCTCAAACGGAACCGGGATGCCGGCATCGCGCAGCAAGTCGAAGTAACCCATCGTGCCGCCTGCTCTGCACAGCTTCAGGTAGCGCGCCCATGCGCTTTCGCGGTCACGCTTCATTTCATCATAAAGGCTGAAGGTGCAGATCTGCGCCAGCGCGTAGTCAATATAATAGAACGGATAGAGGAAAATATGCTGCTTCTGCATCCAGAACCCGCCGTTTTCCAGAAATTCGTTGCCGTCATAATCGCGCCACGGCATATATTTCTTCTCGATCTCTCTCCACGCTGCGCGGCGCTCCTTGGCGTCCATCTTCGGGTTTGCATAAACAACATGCTGGAACTCGTCGACACAGACCATATACGGAATCACCGAGAGCGCGCTGCAAAGATGCGCATACCGGTATTCATCCGCACGATCGCCGAAGAATTTCTCCATCCACGGGTAGGTAAAGAATTCCATCGACATCGAATGAATCTCGCAGATTTCACTCGTCGAATTCTGCAGGACGCTGACCGGAATCAGACGCTCGGAAAGGTAGCACTGGAGCGCGTGACCCGCTTCATGCGTCAGAACGTCGACATCCGCGGAGGTTCCGTTGAAATTCGAGAAAATAAACGGCGCTTTATACTCCGGCAGCGACGTGCAGTAGCCGCCGAGGTGCTTGCCCGGACGCGTTTCGAGATCGAACAGCTCGTATTCCGTCATGAAATCGAAGAATTCCTTCGTTTCCGGCGAGAGCGCGCCGTACATTTCGGAGGCGGCGTTCACCATATAGTCCTTATTGCCGATCGGGCTGGCGTTGCCGTCCGCAAAGATAAGGCCCTCATCATAATACCGGATCTTATCGAGGCCCAGACGCTTGGCCTGCGCATCACGCATGCGGGCGACCGCCGGCGTAATCACCGTGCGCACCTGCTCGCGGAAACGGGCCACATGCTCGGGCGTGTAATCCAGACGTCCCATATTGCGGTAAGCCAGCTCGGTATAATTCTGAAAACCGAGCTTTTCCGCCATGGCGACACGCACCTCAATCAGCCGGTCATACAGCGTGTCCAGCTCATCGGATACGCTTTCATAAAGCGCCGCCCACTTTTCAAAAGCTTCCTTCCGCTCCGCGCGGTCCGTGCTTTCCATGTGCTTCAAAAGGCCGTAAAAGTTGCAGGTTTCACCGCGGAAATCCGTTTTACAGGATGCCGCAGCCTTGGAATACTCCACGGAAAGCTCCGATTCGCGGACAAGCTCCGGAATGATGCGTTCATCCTGCACGAGCAGGCTGTTTTCCAGCACGGCAATAAAATGGCTGCCGTATGCACGCTCAAAATCCGCGCGGAAGGGACCGGAAACAATGGCCTCGGTGAATGCTTTTGAAGCCGGAATCAGCTTCGGAAGATTTTCGTTGAGATAGGCCATTTCCGTTTCATAGAATTCATCCGTCGTATCCATCGTGTTGCGGATGCTGACAAGCGACGCGATGGTGCTCAGATGTGTATCCAGCTTTTCCGCTTCAAGGAAAACCGCCCTGGCTTCTTCAAAGCTTTCCGCCTTGCGGAAGGCCTCATTATACGCGCCGTACTGCTCCACCGCCGCCGCAATATCCGGGCGCTCGTACGGGAGTTCACTGAATTTCTGCATACTGTACCGCTTCCTTTCTCGTTTCTGCACAGTCTATTCTCTGTGGCTTACGGGGAAATCATACCACCAGCAGGCAGAAAAAGCAAGCGGCCCCGCGGAATCCGCATCCGAATCTGCCGCTTTGCTGTGAGACAAAGCCGGGGCGCTCCTTGCTGAGAACGCCCCGGCTCGTTTATTTCAATGCTTCTATCCGTTTTACTCGATGTTTTCGCCCAGCGTGCCCTGACTCAGCGCTTTGAGATACGCGGTGATGAACTCATCGATTTCACCATCCATAACCGCGCTGATATTGCCCTTTTCACAGCCGGTGCGGTGATCCTTTGCGAGCGTATACGGCATGAACACATAGGAACGGATCTGGCTGCCCCAGGTGATTTCCTTCTGTTCGCCCTTGATATCCGAAATCTTCTCCAGATGCTCACGCTCTTTGATTTCAACAAGCTTTGAAATCAGCATCTTCATTGCAACATCGCGGTTCTGATACTGGCTGCGCTCCACCTGACAGGAGACGACGATCCCCGTCGGGATGTGGATCAGACGGACGGCGGAGGACGTCTTGTTGACCTTCTGTCCGCCTGCGCCGCTCGCGCGGTATACTTCCATTTTAATGTCATCCGGATTGATCTCCACGCTGAGATCCTCATCGATCTCCGGCATGACCTCCAGCGAAGAGAACGACGTGTGGCGGCGCCCGGCGGAATCAAACGGCGAAACACGCACCAGACGGTGCACGCCCGCTTCGCTCTTCAGAAAACCGTACGCGTTTTCGCCTTCCACAAGAATCGAAGCGCTCTTGAGACCGGCCTCGTCACCGTCCAGATAATCCAGCGTCGTCACCTTAAAGCCGTGGCGCTCCGCCCAGCGGTTATACATGCGGAACAGCATCTCCGCCCAATCCTGCGCTTCGGTGCCGCCGGAGCCGGCATGGAAGGTGAGAATCGCATTCTTGCTGTCGTATTCGCCGGTCAGCAGCGTTGTCAGGCGCATCGTTTCAATTTCCCCGCCGATGGCTTCAATCTCTTCCTGCGCCTCGGGCAGCAGGGAAAGATCCTCTTCCTCATCGCCCATCTCAACAAGCGCCAGCGCATCCTCCGCGCGGGCACACAGCTTCATATACGTCTCATCCTTCTGCTTGAGCGCCGCCGTTCTCTGCAGAACCTTCTGCGCGGCTTCCATATTGTCCCAGAAGCCCGGCTCGGCCGCCTTGTTCTCCAGCATTTCCACTTCCTCGCGCAGTCTCTCAAGACCGAGCGCATCCTTGAGGTCGTCAAGCGCGGCCTGCTGTTCATTCAATTGTTTTTTCAGTTCTTCAAATTGCAGCATACGTTGTCGTACCCTTTCAAATTCGTGTTGCAGACAGTCTCTATGCTATTATACCGGATAATTGCGGTTTTGTAAATAGAAAAGCACGCACAGTTTTGAAATTCGCTTTTCAGCCCGCAATTATTAACAGTCTGAAAATTTATCCGCTTTTGATTGCGATTTTCAGCACAATGTAGTAAAATAGAGAAAAGTTATCGTGTTTTACAAGAACCGACCATGATTTTGGAGGACTTATTTTGGATTATAAGGGAATCAAATGCCCGGTCTGCGAAAAGCCGTTTGCCGAAAATGACGATATCGTTGTCTGCCCGGTCTGCGGCGCTCCGTATCACAGGGCCTGCTACGCGGAAAAGGGCGCGTGCATTTTTACCGAACTTCATGAAAAGGGCGGAAGCTGGGCGCCGCCTCCGCCGCCGAACGCACCGGATGCCTCCAGCGAAATCCGCGACCGGGAATGCCCGAACTGCGGAACGCTGAACGCGCACAGCGCGCTCTTCTGCAGCATCTGCGGCACTTCTCTGACCGGCTCGCCCGATCAGCACCGCAACAGTGCTTACACGGCGCAGAATACGCAGAACCCCGGGAATATGCCGCCCACGAACGGCTACGGCAGCTATCCGCCGCCCCCCGCCGGTTTTCAGCACGGTTTTCCGGGCACGCCTTTTGCTTTTGACCCGATGGGCGGTGCAAATCCGATGGAGCCGCTTGCGGACAACGTCACCTACGGCGACGTCAGCAAGCTTGTTCAGCAGAATACCGGCTATTATATGTCCGTTTTCCGCTATATGAACACCTATAAGCGCAATAAATTCAATTTTTCCGCT
>JBJEOO010000013.1:0-4617 GCA_051880755.1 Hominenteromicrobium sp. | reverse complement strand
GTCCGGCGCGTGGCCGAGCACAGCGCGTCCATATGGATGAAGCAGCTCCTCCGCCTGCCGCAGCAACGCGCTGCCGACGCCGTGCCCGCGGCATTCAGGGCGCACGCAGAGCAGCAGCAGGGCGTCGTGCCGCAGAACGGCGAAACCGTCCGGTGTGCCGTCTCCACCGAAATGGATCAGCACGCGCGAGCCGTCGTTCAGGCCGAGCCGCTGCGCGAGAGATGCGCAATCGGTGCGCAGTGTCGGGAAGCAATCGTTGTACAGCCGGTGCAGCGCGGTCATTTCCGCATCGGACAGACCCGCCTCCCGGCACTGTATGCGGTCTGAACAGGGATTATATGGATTTCCTACCATGGCGGCCGCCTCCTTTTTCTTTCTGCCTTTATTATACAGGCCGAAGCCGGAAAAGCCAAGGGGGTAACCGCAATCCGGCAAGCGGTATATTTCGCTGAAAAGACTTGCGGCATCCGGCAAAATGTGCGATACTTAAAGCAGTATTCGGAGGAAAGGAAGCAGAACCATGGCATTGACTTACAGGACGATTACGGAGGTCCTTGATTTTGGACCGCATATCACAAAGATTATTCTGGAAACCGGTGTGCCGCTGCGCGGTGCAAAGCTGAATCCCGCGCAGTTCACGGTGGCGGTGGAACGCGTCTCGAAGCTGGGCGCGGATTTTGAATGGCCGAAATTCATGGGCGAAAAACCGGATGATTCCATGAAGGGCACGCGCGAAATCGAAGCGCTGTATGTCTCGGACGAGAGCGGAGAGCCTGCGGCGGATGGCAGCTGCATCACGCTCTGCATGGCGTGCTCGCCGATGGCGGGAATCGGGTCGATCATCCGCTTTGACGGCGTTTTCAACGTGTTTGTGGATGTGCGTTATGTGATCACGCAGAGCGCACCGATTGGAACGGCGGATGGCACGCTCACCGGTCTTGTGTTTGACGCGGACGGCGGAAACCGCATCGTCTACGGCGAGTGGCTGCAGACCGGCGCGTTTTCCCACCCGGATTCGGACCTGCTCTACGCGCACTATGAGCCTGCACACGCGGACGGAGAGCGGCTGCCGCTCGTCATCTGGCTGCACGGCGCGGGCGAGGGCGGCCAGTCCCCGCTGATTGCGGCCATCGGCAATAAGGTGGTCAACTTCCTGTCGCCCGAATTTCAGGCGTTTTTCGGCGGGCGTGCGGCGCTGCTTGCACCGCAGGCGCCGACCATGTGGATGGACGACGGCACCGGGCAGTACACGAAGGACGGCAGCTCCATGTATGTGAATGCGCTCGACGCGCTGATCGACGCATACATCGAAGCGCGCCCGTGGATCGACCGCAGCCGTGTGTATATCGGCGGCTGTTCAAACGGCGGCTTCATGACGATGAAAATGCTGATTCATACGCCGTGGCGCTATGCGGCGGCGTTCCCGATCTGCGAGGCGCTTTCGGATGCGGATATCACGGATGCGCAGATTGCGTCGATCGCGCAGAAGCCCATCTGGTTCACGCACGCCAAAACCGATACCACCGTACCGCCGGAGGAAACCGTGGTGCCCACCTACATGCGGCTGCTCGCCGCGGGCGGGCAGAACATCCACTTCACGTTCTGGGATAAGGTCGCCGACCGAAGCGGCAGGTACAGCACGCCGGACGGCGAACCCTTCGAGTATTACGGGCATTGGAGCTGGATCTACATGTTGAATAACGACTGTGCGCTCGATTACGACGGCATGCCTGTCACGGAGAACGGCAGGCCGGTGCATATCGTGGAATGGCTCGCCGCGCAGAAGCTGAAAGCGGAATAAGAAAGAACAGGGGCGGAAGCGGCTTTTCACAAGCCGGCTCCCGCCCTTTTTCTGCGCGCTTATTCGGTTTCCTCCAGCGCAAATGTGATTTCCCAGTTGCCCTCCGTCAATGCGTCGCAGGTGACAAAGTAACCGTAAACGGTGCAGCTGGCGAGTTGTTCGGGGTCAACATCAAAAATGTATTCCTCATAGCAGTTCTTCCGCTTGTCATCCCAAAACGAACCGCTGCCAATATCGGAAATTTTTGTACCGTCGGCAGTCTGCAGCCAAATATAGCCGTGATTGTCTGTTTGCAGAACATCTGCGTAGCAAAGCTGAATGTGCAATTTCCCATCCACATAACCGAGTCCGGTGACGTCCACGCCGGAGACCGGACTATACAGCGGTTCGCCGGGCGGGAGAGCGGTAAAGCGGTCGGAGTGCGGGCGGCAGCCGTTCCATCCGCGCAGCTCGGCAGAGATTGTGCGGGAGCTTCTTGTGACGTCAGTCAGATCTATCCCGGACAGCTCACCCTCAAATTCCTGCTTGCCGCTAAGAAATCTGCGCAGAGAAAACGTCAGCTTGTCCCCCTCAATGGGATGCCCGTCGGGGGCAAAGATACTGACCAAGAATTTCGCGGTGCGGGTCTGTCGGTTGTACTGGATCAGCTTGCAGGAGGTTGAATAGTCAAAGACGCTGTACAGCGTGTAGCTGTCCAATAAGTCCGTGGTCTCGTCTATGCGGTCGCCGGTGAGATCCTGCAGTGAAATATGGAAACTTGCAGCGTTCTCGCTCAGGTAAACGGAATCCACCGTCATGCGGATACCGTTATCCTCGCAGCTTTGGTTGACCGGCTTGAAGTATTGTGCCGCAGCGGGCGAGATGCTGTACAGAATCTTATAGCCGGCGGGCGATGCGGCGAAAACCGGCACGGCAAGCGCAAAGCAGACAAGCAGCGCCGCAAAAACAAGGATCGGCCGTATCCGCGCTTTTCGGATGTGTACGGCGGTGCGTGCCGCGGCCGAGGCGGTTTCCCGAATCAGGGCTTCGTCAGGCGCGATTTGTTCGTTCATGCGCCGGTATTGGTCTTTCAGCATAAAAATCCCTTTCCTTTCCGTGTCATATGTTGAGTGCCGTACGCAGAAGCTGCCGCGCCCGCGTGAGCTGGGTGCGGACGGTGGCGGGCTTCCGGTTCAGCAGCGCGCCGATTTCCTCCGCGGTGCAGTCCTCGTAGTAAAAGAGGTGGAGCACAGTGCGGTATTTCGGCGGCAGGGTCTTGAGCGCTTCATGCAGCTCCAGCGTTTCCGGCGCGGTGAACGGCACGCTGTCCGCTTCCTCGTATGTACCGCGTATGCGGCGCTTTGCAAGCTGCGTTTTTGCCCGGTTGATGGTGACGCGCAGCAGCCATGCCTTGCGGTGCTCCTCGCTTTCAAAGGCGTTTGCGCGCTTCAGATAGCGCAGAAAGACCTCCTGAAAGACGTCGTCCGCGTCCTGTTTGTTCCGGACATAGGCGTACGCCAGCCGGTAGACGATGTCCGCATACCGGCGGATGATTTCTTCATTTTCCGCCGCCGTGCACTGCGACTGATTTTTCATTCCGGAAAACCTCCTTTCATACAGAATACCCTGCCGAAGGGCAAAACGCTACACCAAAACAAAATTTTATGCGCGGGAGGATGATTTCGGGATCGGAACAGGACGGAAACGCCGCGCGATACAGTGTGAACCCATACGAAACGTAGAAAAAATATTTTACGGATTATACGGTTCGTGTGTTCCCCGTTCTGTATCCGTGTGTTATACTATGGCTGCAATCCGGGCGGAGGTGAAAGGATGGAAAACAATCTTGCCGAAAATATCAGAACCTTTCGTAAAGAGCGGAAGATGACGCAGGAGCAGCTGGCAGAGGCGCTGGGCGTGACGGTCGGAACCATTCACAAGTGGGAGCGGAGCCTGTCCACCCCGGAAATCGGCCTGATCATGGATATGGCAGAATTGTTCGGAACCTCGACGGATGTGCTTCTGGGGTACAAATGGAGGACCACAAGCCTTGCCGGCACACTCGGCCGGATCAGAGCGCTGATGCAGGAAAAGCGGTATGAGCAAGCCGTTTCGGAAGCGGAAAAGGCGCTGAAGAGGTTCCCGAATCATTTTGAGCTTGTGTATTGCGGTGCGATGGCATATATGAAGATGAGCAGCGGCTTCGATTCGCAGAACGGCGCCGCCGGCATTACACCGGCGCAGAAAAAGGCTTATGACCGGGGTGTAGCGCTTTTTGAACAGGCCTGTGCGCTGTTCCCGCAAAACACGGATGAAAGCATCAGCGAGGTTTCCGTTCGCCGGAATATGGCCGCGCTGCACGAGAACTGCATGTATATTGACCGTGCGATCGAAGTGCTGAAGCAGTGCAACGTCTGCGGAATCAATAATGCACGCATCGGGATGCTCTATGACAACTATATGCATGATCCCGCACAGGCAGGGCCGTATTTGGCCGAAGCGTTCGGCACGCTCATGAATGACACGGACGCGGTTTTTCTCGGTTTGGCAGATATGTTTTATCGCCGCAAAGACTATGACCGCGCGATTGACTGTCTGGAATTGCTGAGAAAGATCCTCTGCGGCATCCGGTCGGAGGGGACACTTACCGTATTCGACCGCTATGACGTTTGGCTGCTCAGAACGATTGCGGAAATGTACTGCTTTCAAGGGGACTTTGCGCAGGCGAAAGCCTGCCTGAAGGAAGCGCTGGAAAAAGCGCTCCGGTATGATGCTGCGGCGCCCGGCGCAATCCGTGAAATGCGTCTGTATGCGGCGCTGGGCATCCGGAATATGCC
>JBJEOO010000012.1:0-20116 GCA_051880755.1 Hominenteromicrobium sp. | reverse complement strand
GGTCTTCTGGACCTCACACACTACGGCTACATCAGCGTTGTCGACGAAACCGGCAAGGTGATCTATTCCGCCGGCAATCCCGAAGCGGTCGTCTATTACCGCTCCGCCTCCAAGCCTGTTCAGGCGCTGCCGGTCATCGCGCACCGGCTCGACGAGAAATACGGCTTCATCGACGAGGAAACCGTTCTGTTCGCCGGCTCGCACCTCGGCGAATCTTTCCACATTGCAGCGCTCAAATCCATCATGCAGAAGGCTGATCTCAACCCCGACGACCTCATCATGAAGCCCACCGTTCCCGGTTCCAAAGCCGCAAACGAGGCGCGTATCCGTGAGGGGCTTCCGGAATCGAAGCTCTACCACAACTGCAGCGGCAAGCACGCTGCGCTGATGCTGATCCAGCGCGAAATGGGCGGCGACGTGCGCGACTACTGGAAGGTCGGCTCCGCCGGGCAGAACGAGGTACTCCGCACCATGAGCGCGCTCTCCGAATATCCGGAGGAGAAGGTCGTCATCGGCATCGACGGCTGCGGCGTTCCGGTTTTTGCCTATCCGATGAAAAACATCGCGATCGCCTATAAGAACCTCGCCTGCATCGATACAATTCAGGACGATACATTGCAGGACGCGGCGCGGCGCTTCGTCCCCCGCATCCACGAATACCCGCACATGATGCGCGGCACAGGCTTTCTCTGCTCGCTCATCAACCACGACGCAAACATCGTCGCAAAGGGCGGCGCGAACGGCGTATACGGCATCGGTCTTAAAAAGGAGCGCATCGGCATTTCCTTCAAGATCAAGGACGGCACCGAGGCGGTCTGGCCGCTCATCATCCGCGAAATCTTCCGCCAGATCGGCTACTGCAACGCCGAAACCGACGCCATGCTCCGCTCCCTGAACAGCGGCGTCACCGTGAATGACAACGACACGCCGGTGGGCGAAGTCAAGGCCGTCTTCACGCTCGAAAAGCACGCGTAATCTTTACAGCATGGAAGCCAGAGTCTCCGCATCGATTTGTCCCGGTGCGGAGGCTTTTCCTTTGCTTGCAAACGTCATCACGGAGCCGAACGCCCCGCCGCGCACGCGGGTCACCTTTCCCATCTCGCCCATTGAAATGCCTATGAGCGGCGCGCCGCCGGCACTTGCCTCGGTCATGGCGGAAAGCAGCATCATCACATCCCGCTGGCTCTGCGGCATCACGGCAATTTTCGGCAGATCGGCGTCCAGCGCGCGCATCCGCGCGTACCGCTCGACAAGCTCCCTTCTCGGCGGCGTCTTTTCAAAATCGTGGCTTGAAATCACCAGAGCCGCGCCCTTTTCATGCAGTGCGGCAATGGTCTGCCGCGCCGCTTCCGGGTGTGCTTCGCAGAGCGCCAGTTCCAGATCCAGCATCTTCGCGCCGAGCGCACCGAGCGCCTCATTCAGCGCAAAATAATCCCCGGGGGCAATTTCCCGCTCGCCGCCCTCCGCCTTTGTGCGGAAGGTGCAGAGCACCGGCAGCGTGCCTGCAGCTGCAAAAACCGCCGGCGCCGTGCCCAAAATGTCCTCGTCAAAATAATCGAGCCGCCACTCGATGAGATCGGCGGGCGTCGTGCGGATTTCCTGAATAGCGTCAAGCGCCTCCTCCGGCGTTTTCGCACAGACGGGCACGCAGATTTTCATTTTCCCGGCGCCGAATGTCACGCCGCCGACCTGTACCGTTTTCATTTTCCATTCCTCCGTTCGTCGCAAGCCGTTAGAAATAATGCGCCATCAAGCGATCTACCCATTCGGGAACCTTGGCGTCCTTTTTGTCATAGACGGGATAATAGGGCTTAATATCCAGCACCGGTGTTCCGTCAATCGCATCCAGACCTTTGACGGTCAAAGCCGCGCCGTCAACCGATACGATCCGCACGGATGTCATGCCGATCTGATTCGGCCGGTCCTTTCCTCTTTGGGAAAAAATCCCGACCAGCGGCATATCCTCGCGGTTTTGGGGTCTTCTTTGCAGATGCTTTTCTTTCCGGTACGCCGCTTTGTCCAAATAATACAAAATGATAACGTGCGTGAAATCTTCCAGTCCTTTTAATCCGGAATGGTATTCCTCATTCAGCACGATGATTGACAGGTCCTCTCCCCACGATACGTCTTTTCTGTTCTGCACATCATTACGGACATATCCGATGGGGTTCATGATGATTTCCTGCATGGTTGTCCCTCCTTCATCTTTACCTGTCCGTGTTGCGCCAGCCCATCGTCCGGCGTCGGCACGCCGTGCAGCGCCTTGGCCATCCAGACCATGTTGCGCCCCAGATTATAGGCGATTTCCACAGATCAGCCCGCAATGCCTGATGTGTCCGAACAACCCGGCACAAAGCGAAAGTTTCTATGAAAGTATAGCACAAGGTGCACAAAAAAGGCAAGTCTCCCGGCGGATATGTGAAAGGAAACGCCCGGCGCTTTGAAAGCCGAAATCTTTCCAAGACAAGGGTTGACTTCTCCGCACGCGGCTCGTATACTGTATCCGACATTCAAATCATCTGCCGGCGGAGTCCGGCGCGGGCGTTCCGGACGCCTGCATTCGGGAGGAAATGCTATGAAACAAATCACCCTGAGCAATTGGGAAATGCGGTACTGTGACATCGGGCAGTGGACACCGGAGGATCTGGCGGGCAAGCCCGCCATCCCCTGTCGTGTCCCCGGCGCGGTGCATCTGGCCCTGAAGGAGGCCGGCATCATCGGGGAGCCGCTTGAAAAGCTGAACATGAAAGACTGCCGCTTCGTGGAGGAAAAGGACTTCTGGCACACCGTCACCTTCGACGCCGCGCAGGACTTTATCGGCGACCGCGTGATCCTCACCTTCGAGGGCGTGGACGTCAACGCGGATTATTACCTGAACGGGCGTCATCTCGGCAGCAGCGAAAACGCCTTTTACCCGGCGGAATTTGACGTCACCGACGTGCTGACCGCCGGCAGAAATACGCTGACCGTCCGCGTGAACGAGGGTGTTCAGGCGGAGAAGGCCAAGGGAAAATCCATGGATTTCATGAAATATTCCTGGAATCAGGATGAACCCTACCGCGGCTGCCTGAGAAAGCCGCAGTTCTGCTATGGCTGGGACTGGTCAAAGCGCCTGACAACCTGCGGTATCTATAAGCCGGTCTATCTCAAGAGCTGCGAAAAGGCGCGTTTTGAGGATGTTTACGTTCACAGCCGCCTTTCGGACGGCGCTGCGGACGTGGAAATTGAATGCCCGGTTGAGACGCTCCGCAGCGGTGCGTACACCGTTCGTTACACCGTCACAACAGACGAAGCATTTGAAGCAAAGCAGACCGTCGCTTCGGGCACGGCACCCGCAGGCGAAGTCATCCGCTTTGCGCTCGAAAACCCGCATCTTTGGTGGTGCAACGGTTACGGCGACCCGTATCTGTACACCGTGATGATTGAGCTGCTCGACGAAAACGGACGCGTGCTCGACAGCGCCGAAAAGCGCCACGGCGTGCGCAGCCTGACGCTGCGTCAGGAGCCCATCGGCGACAACGGCGATAAGACCTTTACTTTCGTGCTCAACGGCAAGCCGGTTTACGCCAAGGGCGGCAACTGGGTGCCGGTGGATCAGGTCATTGGCCGCATTACAAAAGAGCGCTATGAGACGTTGATCCGCTGCGCAATCGATATGAACATGAACATGTTCCGCGTCTGGGGCGGCGGTTTCTACGAGAGCGACGTTTTTATGGATCTGTGCGACCGCCTGGGCATGCTGGTCTGGCACGACTTCATGTTTGCCTGCAGCTATTACCCGGACTACGACGAGGAATTCGTCGAGAGCGTCCGCCGCGAGGCGATCTATCAGGTCAAAAACAAGCGCGGCCACGCCTGCTTCATCGGCTGGAGCGGCAACAATGAAAATTACTCAATGTACGAAGGCCACATGAAGTATGTTGAGGACAAATTCCCGTTCTACGGCAAGCGGATTTACGAGGAGATTCTCGCGCCCGTCTGCGCCGAGTACGACCCGGAGCGCCCGTTCCGCCTGAGCAGCCCGTACGGCGGCGACTGCACGGACGACATCCGCGAGGGCGACCAGCACTTCTGGGGCGTCTACCATGACTTTCACGAGTTCTACGGAGACTACTTCCGCATTGCGGATTCCAAGGCCTCGTTTGTCAGCGAGTTCGGCATGATTGCGCCGATGAACCTCGAATCCCTGAAAAAATGCTGCGACGAGGATCAGTGGTATCCGCAGTCGGAGCAGTGGAAATTCCATTCCAACACCGGCGATAATTTTGAGCAGGAGCTTACCCGGTATTTTGATGTGGACGAGCCGTGCAAGAATATCCCGCTCGACCAGTACATCCTGATGGGTCAGGCGATTCAGGCGGAGGTCATCCGCTATGCCTTTGAGAAGTACCGCAGCGAGAAATTCCTCTGCTCCGGCACACTGTTCTGGATGTATTCCGACTGCTACCCGACCTCTGGTTGGTGCTTCGTCGACTACTACTACAACAAGAAGCCGCTGTATTATTATACCAGACGTGCTTTTGCGCCGGTCGGCATCTTCTTTGACGGCTATAACCCCAACACGCTCAAGGGCATGAAGGAATACCGTGAGATCTACGAACAGAACGGCGCGAAGCTCGGCATCACCCTCATCAGTGATCTGCTCCGGGATGTTTCCCTCCAGTGCACGGTGCGCGTGCTGACGCTCACCGGCGAGGAGCTGCTGCGTGAAACATTCGACGCGGATGTGCCGGAAAACACCGCAAAGCAGGCGTATACGCTTGACCTGACCCCGCTGCTCAGGACGTACGATCCGTGCGATCTCGTCGTACTGTGCACCGCATCGCAGGACGGCGAGACCGTGGCCGAAAACCGCTGGTTCCCCGCTCCCTTCAAGGCCATGCACTTTGAAAAAACGCCGGTACACTGCGAGACGGCGCAGAACGGCGACACCGTGACGCTCACGCTCACGGCCGACCGCTATGTGTGGCTCTGCCATCTGCCGCACGACGAGGGCATTTTCTTTGACAACAACGATTTTGATCTCGTTCCCGGCAAACCGGTGCGGGTGACCGTCTCGGGCAGCGCGGCAAAGGACTACCGCTTCCGCTGCCTGACCATGAATGACTGCCTGTAATTTTTCCGAAGATGCTTGTCATGCGGCGGTTCATCTGTTATGATGAAATCACGGAAACCTTTTGACCCGCTTTTCCTACATACAGGGTGAAAGGAGTGGTTGATATGACCGCAAAACGTGTGCTGACCGTATGCTTTGCCCTGCTGCTTTTCCTGCTGCCTGCCTGTACCGTGCCAAACACGGAAGGCGAACCGCCCGCGCAGTCTGCGGCTGCGGAAAACGCGGCGTCTGCCGCCGACACGCTTACCGCGCGCGTCGTCTCCGCGGAGGACAGCGGAAGCCTGCTGCTCGCGGGCGAAAGGGGCGTCTACCGCAATACCCTGCCGGACGGGCAGACGTACCCCGCCGGCACGGTGCTTGACATCGCGTACAGCGGCGGCGTGCTGGAAAGCTACCCCGCGCAGCTCTGTGATATTCAGAGCATCGTTGTGCGAGAAGCGGAATTTGACGACCGCTGCGCGCTGTATATGGACGTTCTGAATGAACTGTGGGAAACGGATGAAGCGCTGCAGGCCGATACGCAGTATGTGGGCATCGACCTGAGCCGGACGTCGCTCACCGCCGCAGAGCAGGCGGCGCTCGCTTGGCGCTTCGGCGAGCTGCACCAAAAGGAGCCGCTCACGGGCACATACGAGACGCTGTGCGAGGAAGGGTATATCGATGGCAGCAAGCTCTACTGGAAAGACGGCTGTCTGCTCTCGATTGAGGAAACCGAAACGGGCGAGAACCGCGTCACTTTCACCGCCGAAAAATGGCGCGGCGGGGACGGCGCGTATTTTCTGACCGACTGCACCGCCGCGCGCGATAAAACCGGCGCGTGGGGCGATTACACAGTCGGTGGATACGCCATTTCATAAACTTATAAACAAAGGAAGCATCGCTATGTTGAAAAGTCAGGAAATCCGAAAGATTGCACCGGAGATGGATCCGCTGCGCATGGGCATGGGCTGGCAGGCCGAAGATCTTTCCAAGCCGCAGATTTTAATCGAGAGCACCTACGGGCAGAGTCACCCCGGCTCCGCGCACCTTTTGAGCCTCGCGAATAAGGCGAGCGGCGGCGTATACGCGGCGGGCGGCAAGGGTGCGCTGTACTTTGCGACCGACATCTGCGACGGCATGGCGCAGGGCCACGACGGCATCAATTATTCGCTGCCCTCCCGCGATATCATCGCCGACCTTGTGGAAATCCATGCGAACGCCACGACCTTTGACGGCGGCGTGTTCCTTGCGAGCTGCGATAAGTCCGTCCCGGCGCTGCTGATGGCGATCGGCCGCATCAATATTCCCGCCGTGTTCGTCACGGGCGGCGTGATGGACGCAGGCCCGGATCTTCTGACGCTCGAGCAGATCGGCAAATACAGCGCGATGTATGAGCGCGGCGAAATCTCTGAAGAACAGTTTACCTATTACAAGCACCACGCCTGCCCCTCGTGCGGCGCTTGCTCGTTCATGGGCACGGCCTCGACCATGCAGATCATGGCGGAGTCGCTCGGCCTGATGCTGCCCGGCTCGGCGCTGATGCCCGCGACGTGCGCCGACCTGCAGGCGGTGGCGGAAAAGGCGGGCGAAACCGCCGTGGCGCTCGCGGAAAAAGGCATCAAGGCATCCGACATTGTGACGCTGAAATCCTTTGAGAACGCGATTATGGTTCACGCGGCCATTTCCGGCTCCACCAACACGCTGATGCACCTGCCCGCCATCGCGCGCGAATTCGGCATTGAGCTTGACGCCGACACCTTCGACCGCATGCACCGCGGCGCGCATTATCTGCTGAATATCCGCCCGGCAGGCGAGTGGCCGGCACAGTATTTCTATTATGCGGGCGGCGTGCCGCGCATCATGGAGGAAATCCGGGATCACCTGCACCTCGACGTGCTGACGGTCACCGGCAAAACACTCGGCGAGAACCTCGACGATTTAAAGCGCAGCGGCTTCTACGAAAAGTGTGACGCTTATCTGAAAAAGACCGGCCTCAAGCGCACGGACGTCATCCGCTCGTTCGATAACCCGATCGGCACAAACGGCGCGATTGCGATTCTGCGTGGCAACATCGCGCCCGACGGCGCGGTCGTGAAGCACAGCGCCGTGCCGAAGGAAATGCACAAGGCGACGCTTACGGCGCGCCCCTTCAACTGCGAGGAGGACGCGATTCACGCGATCCTGACGCGTCAGATTCAGCCCGGCGACGCGGTTATCATCCGCTACGAGGGGCCGCGCGGCAGCGGCATGCCCGAGATGTTCTACACGACCGAGGCGATCTCCAGCGATCCCGAGCTTTCGGCGAGCATCGCCCTGCTGACCGACGGACGCTTCTCCGGCGCAAGCCGCGGACCGGCGATCGGTCATATCTCACCCGAGGCGGCGGAGGGCGGCCCCATCGCGCTCGTCGAGGAGGGCGATCTGATCGAGATCGACATCGAGCGCCGCGTGCTGCGCGTCTGCGGTCTGCACGGCAAGCCTGCGGACGAAGAAGAAATCGCACGCGTTTTCGAGGAACGCCGCAAAGCGCTTGCGCCGTTTAAGAACCGCTACACCCGCGGCGTATTGAAGCGCTTCACCCAGTCCGCCCAGTCCCCGATGAAGGGCGGATACATGGAATAGTCCGGTAGTCGTCCTGTATCGAAAGGAGAATCCACGATGAAAAAGATGCTCAGCCTATTCCTGTGCGCACTTCTGTTTCTGGCACTTACAGGCTGCCAAAACGCACCAACGGACGCGGGCACCGCAGCCGACCTGCGCCCTGTCCAGCAATTTACGGACGCGCTTTTCGACACAAAGATGGAGACGGACGGCGTGGAAAGCTATGATGTTGTCGCGAGTGCTTTGGCTGGCAGAACCGGCAACACGCGCGTGTTTTGCGCTGAATACACATACACCGCGGACGGCGAAAGCGATCTGCACTACGGCTATATTCTGAAATTCTCGGACACGCAGGCCACCGGTCCTCGAGGAAGGGCAGACGATCTCTAATCTGGATTTGATGCGCTGGACAAATGCGTGAAGATTTTCCAAAATAGCAGAGCCCTCGAAATCGGTTCAATCACTTCCGGTTTCGAGGGCTTTTTGCAGCTTCAACTGATTTTTCCGTTTTGGTCGCACGTCATGCGCACGGTCTGGCGGGTCGTTTCGCCGTTGTAAGTCACGCTGGTAACGCCGTAAACCGCGTCTCCCGAGGTGTAGGCGCACTGCGCGTCAACCTGTATCTCCGGATTGTGGAGCGTCACGACGAGCGCGACATCATCGGGTTTGGCGGACTGTCCGTCGCCTGACGGGAGTATGCAGGAAATTCACATATTTCCTGCATACTCCTTTTCTGCTCATTCTGCGAAATATCTATGTATATATGCATATTTATGCAATTATTTGTCAGGTTTATCAATTGACCGCCGCCAAAAAGCGGAGTAAAATACATGTATTCCATTGAACAGCGCGTTTTCCGAAAGAAAGCGCCATAAGGAAGGATTGGTAGAAATGAAAATGAAGAAGGTTTTAGCTGCATTTCTGGCAGGCGCGCTTGCGGTTTCCATGACCGCCTGCAGCGGCGGCGCAGCAAAGAAAATTGAAAGTCCGGACGATTTTGAGGGCGCGAAGATTTCCGTCCAGACGGCAACCACCGCGCACGACAACATTCAGGCCATGCTCGACGAGGGCAAGGATATCGAGGTTCTGCCGTACGAGAAGGTGACCCAGTGCTTTGATGATCTGGATCTCGGCCGCTGCGACGCCGTTTATGTGGACAGCGTTGTGGCCGCCTATTACCTGACCGGCGAGGAAGCGAAATTCCAGAAGGTCTGGACCAGCGAGGAAGGCGAGCCGATGGGCATCTGCCTCAAGAAGGGCAACACCGACCTGAAGGAGATCATCGAAGCGGCCATTGACACCATGTATTACGACGGCAGCATGGCGGAGATTGCCACGAAGCATTTCGGCAGCGATGTTACGGAAGGCGTCCGCACCGTCACCGAGGAGCCGACGCTCGATCTCTCCAAGCTCAAAACCATTCAGGACGGCAAGCTGACCGTCGGCATGGAAATCGGTTATCCTCCGATGGAATACATGGATGACACCGGCCTGAATCCGATCGGCTTCGATGTGGATATCGCCAACAAGCTCGGCGAGCTGCTCGGCCTTGAGGTTGAGCTTGTCAACACCGCCTGGGACGGCATTTTCGCCGGCCTCGACAAGGATCAGTATGACATCATCATCTCCGCCGTTTCCATTACGCCGGACCGGCAGGAAGCGTATGAGCTGACCGAGCCGTATGTTTCCAACCAGCTCGTCATCGTCACCAAGAAATAATTCCCGGGAAAAAGAGATCTGTCCTCACAGATCTCTTTTCATTTTTCGGCATAATGCACCCTGCTGTGCGCCGTTCCACGAAAATAGCTATGTATATATGCATAAATATACACTTCTTTGTCAGATTTATCAATTGACCCCCCTTCGGAATAGGAGTAAAATACAAACAATCTACTATTTTAAGGATAAGAGGGTTCAAAATGAAGATGAAAAAGATTCTTGCGGCTGTTCTGGCGGGTGCGCTCGCGCTTTCCCTTACGGCCTGCGGCGGCGGTTCGGCAAAGAAGGTCGAAAGCCCCGATGATTTCGACGGCGCGAAGATTTCCGTTCAGACCGGCACCACCGCGCACGACAGTCTGCAGGAGATGCAGGCAGACGGCTCCACCGTGGAGATTCTTCCCTATGAGAAGGTTACGCAGTGCTTTGACGACCTTGCGCTCGGCCGCTGCGACGCCGTTTATGTGGACAGCGTTGTGGCCGCTTACTATCTGACCGACGAGGGCGATAAGTTCCAGAAGGTCTGGACCAGCGAGGAAGGCGAGCCGATGGGCATCTGCCTCAAGAAGGGCAATACCGACATGCTCGAGCTGGTGGAATCCGCCATTGACACACTGTACTACAACGGCAAGATGGGCGAAATCGCCGAGAAGCACTTCGGTTCCAACGTCACCGAGGGCGTCCGCACCGTTACCGAGGAGCCGACGCTCGACCTTTCCAAGCTCCATACCATTCAGGACGGCACGCTGACGATCGGCTTTGAAGCAGGCTACCCGCCGATGGAATACACCGATGATTCCGGCCTCGAGTACATTGGCTTCGATGTGGACCTTGCAAAGGAACTCGCTGCCATGTTCGGCCTTGAGGTAGAATTTGTCAACACCTCGTTCGACGGCATTTTCGCCGGTCTGGACAAGGAGCAGTACGATATGATCATCGCGGCCGTTTCCATCACGCCGGACCGTCAGGCAAACTATGAGATGACCGAGCCGTACGTCTCGAATCAGCTCGTCATCATCACGAAGAAATAAACATACAGAATTTGCCCGAGCAAGAGACTCCTTTCCGGGAGTCTCTTCTCTGATTATGTGGGGGTTGAATCATTCATGGACGCAATCAAACAAATCATCGGCTGGATGCCTGCGCTGCTGCAGGCCACAGGCACGACGCTTTCGCTTTCGGTCACCTCCGTGCTGGCAGCGCTTGTTCTCGCTGTTTTTCTGGCGCTGGGCAAGATCTCGAAAAACACCGTGCTCCGCTCCGTCTGCGGCGCATATATCTTCTTTTTCCGCGGCACACCGCTTCTGATGCAGCTCTTCTTCATCTACTACACGCTGCCCCAGCTTGTGCCCGCGCTGAACATCCAGAGCCGTTTCTTTGCGGCATGGCTGGCGTTCTCCCTGAATGTCGCCGCCTATCTTGCGGAAATCATCCGTGCGGCGATTCAGTCGATCGACAAGGGACAGATGGAGGCTTCCAAGGCACTCGGCCTCACGAATTCGCAGGCCATGCGCCTTGTCATCATTCCGCAGGCGTACCGCCGCATGATCCCGCCGATCTGCAACGAGTTCGTCATGGTTCTGAAGGATACCTCCCTTGTCTCGATCATCGCGCTGACCGACCTGACCTATCAGACAAAAATCATCGCCTCCAACAAGGCGAGCGCACTTGTCTATATTCCGGCCATGATCATTTATCTTGTCATCACCGGCGTGTTCACCTTTATCTTCAACCGGCTTGAAAAACGCCTGTCCATTTACGAATAAGGAGGGTCTGACATGTCTATCATCAAAACGGAAAACCTCTGCAAGTCATTCGGCTCGGTTGAGGTTCTGAAAAACGTCAGCCTGACGGTTGAGCCGGGCGAGGTTGTTGTCATCATCGGCCCTTCCGGCGCCGGCAAATCCACCTATCTGCGGTCGCTGAACCGCCTTGAAAAGAGCACAAGCGGCAAGATCTGGATCGACGACCAGCTCATTGAGGACCGCGTCAACGGCCACAATCAGGTTAAAATGCCGCATAAGGAGCGCGCGGCGATCCTGCTCGAAATGGGCATGGTCTTTCAGCGCTTCAACCTGTTCCCGCACAAGACAGCGCTGCAGAACGTCATGCTGGCACCCATGACCGTCAAGGGCGTGCCGGAAAAAGAGGCGCGTGAAAAGGCGGTCAAGCTTCTGAATCAGGTCGGTCTCGGCGACAAGCTGGACGCCTACCCGGCCAAGCTTTCCGGCGGCCAGCAGCAGCGTGTCGCGATTGCCCGCGCGCTCGCCATGGAGCCGAAAATCATGCTGTTCGACGAGCCGACCAGCGCGCTTGACCCGGAGCTTGTCGGCGATGTTCTCGCCGTTATGAAAGAGCTGGCCGAGGAGGGCATGACGATGCTCGTCGTCACGCACGAAATGGGCTTCGCGCGCGAGGTTGCGGACCGCGTCGTGTTCATGTACGACGGCGTTGTGCTGGAGGAAGGCACGCCGCAGGAGATTTTCACCGCTCCGAAGCACGAGCGCACCCGGCAGTTCCTGCAGAGCGTGCTGTGAGGCGTTCCATGGCAGGAAGCACGGCAAAATGCGAGGACTGCATGTATTACGAATATGACCCGGAGTACGGCTTCTACGTCTGCGACATGGAGCTGGACGAGGATGAAACCGCACGGTTCATCGGCGGCTCCTTTTCGGACTGCCCCTACTACCGCCCCGGCGACGAATACACAATTGTCCGCAAGCAAATGTAACTGTAAAAAGGCTTTTCCGAAAGCGGAGAAGCCTTTTTTGTATATGAATTTTGCTCGCAGCGCTTGAAAGCCTACTAAAAATATGTTATTATAGGGAAAATCAAACGGACGGACAGCCGTTGTCAAAGGACGGAGCATATATGAAGATTTCAACCAAAGGGCGCTATGCGCTGCGCATGCTGCTCGACCTCGCACAGAACCAAGGTGAAGGCTTTGTCGCGCTCAAGGACATCGCTGAGCGGCAGAATGTTTCCAAAAAGTATCTGGAGCAGATCGTGCCCATGCTGAACAAGTCGGATATTCTCATCGCGAGCCGCGGTTTTCAGGGCGGATACCGACTGGCCCGCACGCCGGATCACTATACGGTCGGCATGGTTCTCCGCATTACGGAAGGCAGTCTCGCGCCCGTCGCCTGCCTGGACCATTCGCCGATTCTCTGTGAACGCAGTCGGGACTGCATTACACTGCCGGTCTGGCAGGGACTGAACCGTGTGATCAACGAATATCTGGACAGCATTACGCTGCAGGACATTCTCGATCAGCACCGCACGCTCGGCGCGGACGATTACAGCATCTGACCGAAAAAGCGGGGGACAGAGCCTTTTCGCTCTGTCCCCCATCATTTTTTATCCCTTCATCCGCCCATTTCCGTTTCGGGCAACAAAATCTTATAAAGCATAGGTGTTTAATAGGCTTTATTTTAGCATGAACACATCCACCTGTCAACCCCTTTTCCGGAAAATAAAAATTTTGGAATTTGGGGTTGACAAACGGCAAACAAACGTGTATGATTTAAAACATATTAAACAGATATGTTTTCTGTATCTTGAGTTTACCGAACAAAAGGAGGCGCTGTCCGATGCGGACGCTCATTCTGACCATGCTCCGTCACAATTTCCGAAACGGACGAATGTGCCGTTGTAAGTAATCCGAATTCAACCGTTTTGATTCTTTCACATTGATTTATAATGATTTATAATTTTGAAACGAGGTACTTACAATGAGCTATACATATGATAATAACTATAAGTTTGAAACCATCCAATTGCATGCCGGTCAGGAATCCCCGGACGCCGTTTCCGATGCGAGAGCGGTTCCGATTTATCAGACGACTTCCTACGTTTTCAAAAATTCCGCACATGCGGCGGCCCGTTTCGGTCTTGCCGATCCGGGCAACATCTACGGCCGCCTCACCAATACGACCGTTGATATTTTCGAGCAGCGCGTTGCGGCGCTCGAGGGCGGCGTCGCAGCGCTCGGCGTAGCTTCCGGTGCGGCCGCCATCAATTACACCTTCCTGAACCTCGCACAGGCGGGTGACAACATTGTTTCCGCTAAGACAATCTACGGCGGCACCTACAATCTGCTCGCCCATACGCTTCCGCAGTACGGCATCACGGCGAAATTCGTGGACCCGGACGAGGACGGCGCTTTTGAAAACGCCGTGGACGAGCACACCAAGGCGATCTTCATTGAGACAATTGGAAACCCGAACGCGACACTCATCGACATTGAAGCCGTTGCGGACATTGCGCACCGGAATAAGATTCCGCTCGTTGTGGACTCCACCTTCGCAACACCGTTCCTGCTCCGTCCGTTCGAGCACGGCGCAGACATCGTCGTTCATTCCGCAACGAAGTTTATTGGCGGCCATGGCACAGCCATCGGCGGCGTGATCGTGGACAGCGGCAAGTTTGACTGGGAAGCAAGCGGCAAATTTCCGTCCCTCACCGAACCGAACCCGAGCTATCACGGCATCAGCTTCACCAAGGCGGTCGGCCCGGCAGCATTCGTCACAAAGATCCGCGCGATTCTCCTGCGCGATACCGGCGCGACGCTGGCCCCGCTTCATGCCTTCCTGTTCCTGCAGGGTCTTGAAACGCTCTCCCTGCGCGTTGAGCGCCATGTGGAAAACGCGCTGAAGGTTGTGGATTTCCTTTCCAAGCATCCGAAGGTCGAAAGCGTCAATCACCCCTCCCTGCCGGATCATCCGCATCACGCGCTGTACGAGCGGTATTTCCCGAACGGCGGCGCCTCCATTTTCACCTTCAACATCAAGGGCGGTGCGAAGGAAGCGCAGGAGTTCATTGACCGGCTCCAGATTTTCTCCCTGCTCGCGAACGTTGCGGACGTAAAGTCACTTGTCATCCATCCGGCATCCACCACACACTCTCAGCTCACAGAGGAAGAGCTGCTGGATCAGGGCATTCAGCCGAACACCATCCGTCTCTCCATCGGTACCGAACACATCGACGATCTCATTGCCGACCTCGCGCAGGCTTTCGGCGACTGAGAAACCACACCTCTTATATAGCAGCAAAGCACAGCGGCCGTTTTTATGCGAGCCGCTGTGCTTTGTTTTTCCCGATACCGTACAGAATGCCGACCGTATCCGCGAGGATCCAGCCGATGGGAATGGATATCCAGATGCCGGCCGCTCCGACGCCGGGGATTGCGGACAGCAGATAGGCCAGCGCCACGCGTGTACCGAGGGAAATCACGGTCAGCACCACCGACATGCCCGGCCGGTTGACCGCGCGGTAATACCCGTACAGCAAAAACAGAATCCCAATGCCCGCATAGAAGGCGCCTTCCACGCGCAGATACTGCACGCCGATGGCAATGACCGCCGCATTTTCAGCCTCCACAAACACCGACATCAACCGTGCGGCAAACAGACAGACCACCAGACTGACGGCCATGCAGAAGCAGAGCACCATCGCGCCCGCCGTCCGAACGCCCTGATGCAGCCGCTCCCGCTTTCCTGCGCCCCAATTCTGCGCGACAAACGACGAAAAGGCGTTTCCGAAATCCTGCACGGGCGAATACGCCAGCGTATCGATTTTTACGCCCGCCGCAAAGGCCGCCATCACGGCGGTGCCGAAGCTGTTTACAAGCCCCTGCACAAGCAGAATGCCGAGATTCATGATGGATTGCTGCACACAGGTCATCGCCGAAAGGCGGAAAATCTGCCGAAAAACCGATGCATCCCATTTTCTGTCCGCCCGGCGCACACGAAGCGCTCCGCAGAAGAAGCGGTAATACAGCAGCATGCCGAATCCGGAAAGATACTGAGCCAGCACGGTTGCCGCCGCAGCGCCGGTCACGCCCCACTGAAGCCCCAGAATAAAAACCAGATCAAGCGCGATATTGGACAGCGCGGACACCGCAAGAAACAGAAGCGGCACCACGGAATTTCCCACCGCACGCAGCAGATTCGCGAAGATATTGTACAGGAAGGTGGCGAAAATTCCGGCAAAAATCACCGTGAGGTATTCGCGGAACATCGGCCGGATCTCCGGAGGAATCCGCATAAACACGAGAATGCCGTCCAGAAACACATAGACCAGCACGTTCAGCAGCACCGTCACCGCAAAAATGCTGACGAATGCGATAAAAAACGACTGCCGCACCGCATCGAGCGCCCTGCGCCCGAACTGCACGGAGAAATACACGCTGCTGCCCATGCAGAGTCCGCAGAGAATAGACGTCAGAAAAACCATAATCGTATAAGCCGAACCGACGGCCGCCAGCGCATCTTCCCCGAGATACCGCCCGACAATCAGCGTATCGACGATATTGTAAAGCTGCTGGAGCAGGTTGCCGATCATCAGCGGGAGCGCAAAGCGCAGCAGGCGTCCCAGAATCGGCCCCTCGGTCAGATCGGTCGTTTTCCGTATCAATGTCAAAATCCATATCCCCATTTCGTGAATCGTGTTACCTCCGATTATAACACAGGCTGCCCGGCCGTGCAAGGCGCCGCTATTTGTGGTTTTCACATATTGACTTGCCACCGGTGTTGTGGTAGAATTGTAGGGTAAAAAATGAAACTGATCGGAGGATATCGATATGAACCACATCAAGACACTGGAAACACGCAACCTCTGCGAAAGCGCCAAGAACGGCGGCTGCGGCGAGTGCCAGACTTCCTGCCAGTCCGCATGCAAGACGAGCTGCGGCATTGCAAACCAGCAGTGTGAGAACACGAACAAGGAAGAGAAGTAATTTCAGTCTTCAATTGAATGCCGCCGCTTTGGCGGCATTTTTCTTCGGAGAAAATAACTGCGGAAAAGGAATAGACACATGATACATCGTTATAAACTCGGCGGTCTCAACATCGTGCTGGACGTCTGCTCCGGCTCGGTGCACCTTGTGGACGAGATTGCCTATGACATCATCGGGATGTTCGAGAGCGCCGGCCGCGCGGAAATTATTGCGGCCATGCTCGAAAAATACGCAGACCGCCCGGACGTGACCGAAGCAGACCTTGCGGAATGCTGCGATCAGGTTGAAGCGCTGCGGGCGGCCGGCAAGCTGTTTGCGCCGGATACCTTTGAGCCGATGGCCGGCGCGCTGAAGCAGAAGAGCGCAAACGTGGTCAAGGCGCTGTGCCTGCATGTGGCGCACACCTGCAACCTCAACTGCTCCTATTGCTTTGCAAGCCAGGGCAAATACCATGGCGACCGCGCGCTGATGAGTCTGGAGGTCGGAAAGCGCGCACTCGATTTTCTGATTGAACACTCCGGCACACGCCGAAATCTTGAGGTCGATTTCTTCGGCGGCGAACCGCTGATGAATTTTGATGTTGTGAAGGAGCTTGTCGCCTATGCCCGTTCGCGGGAAAAGGAATGCGGCAAGAATTTCCGCTTTACGCTCACGACAAACGGTGTGCTGATCGATGACGACGTCATTGACTTCGCAAACCGCGAGATGAGCAATGTCGTCCTCAGTCTGGACGGCCGTAAGGAGGTGCACGACCGCTACCGCGTCGATTACGCCGGAAACGGAAGCTGGGAGCGCATCGTTCCGAAGTTTCAGAAGCTCGTCGCGGCGCGCGGCGGCAAAAACTATTACATGCGCGGCACCTTTACGCACGCGAACCCGGATTTTCTGAACGATATTCAGCAGATGCTCGATCTCGGCTTTACCGAGCTGAGCATGGAGCCGGTGGTCTGTGCACCCGGCGACCCCTCCGCGCTCACGGAGGAAGATCTGCCCATCGTTCTCGAGCAGTATGAAAAGCTCGCAGAGCTGATGCAGGCGCGCCGCCGCGCAGGCAAGCCCTTTACCTTCTACCATTACATGATCGATCTCACCGGCGGCCCGTGCATCTACAAGCGCATTTCGGGCTGCGGCTCCGGTACGGAATATATGGCGGTCACGCCGTGGGGCGACCTGTACCCCTGCCATCAGTTTGTCGGCGAGGAGAAATTCAGGCTCGGCAATATCTGGGACGGCGTGACGAACACCGCGACGCAGGATGATTTTGCAGGCTGCAACGTCTATTCCCGTCCCGAGTGCCGCGACTGCTGGGCGCGCCTCTACTGCTCGGGCGGCTGCGCAGCGAACGCCTACCATGCGACCGGCTCCGTCCGCGGTGTTTACAAGTACGGCTGTGAGCTTTTCAAAAAGCGCATGGAGTGCGCCATCATGCTTGAAGCGTCGAAGGCGCTCGGAGACGCGTAATGGATACGCCGATCTGTGATTTTGTGCGCCATTACTGTGAAAGCGGCGCGCTGCGGATGCACATGCCCGGCCATAAGGGCAGAAGTCTGCTGGGCATGGAAGCGCTTGACCTCACCGAGATTGACGGTGCGGACGAGCTGTACCACGCGCACGGCATCATCCGTCAGAGCGAGGAAAACGCCGCCGCCCTGTTCGGCACGGCAAAAACGCTGTACTCGGCGGAAGGCTCCTCGCTGTGTATCCGCGCCATGCTGTACCTCGCGCTGCTGCACGCCAAAGCCGCCGGGAAGCGTCCCGTAATCTGCGCCGCGCGCAATGCGCACAAGGTGTTCGTGACGGCGGCGGCGCTGCTCGGCCTCGACGTCACCTGGCTCTCCCCGAAAAGCCGGGAGCATGTAATCGCCTGCGAAGTGGACGCCGGGCTGCTTGAGCAAACGCTCGAAGCGGAACATCCTGCGGCCGTCTACCTCACAAACCCCGATTATCTCGGCCATCTTGCGGATATCCGCGCACTGGCAGACGTCTGTCATAAGCACGACACGCTGCTGCTGGTCGATAACGCGCACGGGGCCTATCTGCATTTTCTGCCCGTGTCCCGCCATCCGATGGACCTCGGCGCAGACATCTGCTGCGATTCGGCGCATAAAACGCTGCCCGTACTGACCGGCGGCGCCTACCTGCACCTCTCGCGCAGCGCGCCGAAAGCCCTGTCCGACTGGGCGCAGGACGCCATGTCGGTTTTTGCTTCAACCAGTCCCTCCTATCTGATTCTGCAGTCTCTCGATGCCGCAAACCGCTATCTTGCCGAGGGCTACCCCGCGCGCCTTGCGGAAACCGTCGAACGCCTTTCCGCCCTGAAAGCGCGCCTTGCGGCACACGGCTATACGCTGGACGGAGCGGAACCGCTCAAGCTGACGCTCATGCCGAAGGACTATGGATACACCGGTGCGGCGCTCGCCGAAGCCCTTCAGCGGGACGGCATTTTCTGTGAATTTGCCGATCCGGATTTTCTGGTGATGATGTGTACGCCGGAAACGTCTCCCGAAGATTTCAACCGGCTGGAATCCGCATTGCTGAAAACAGAGCGGCGCGCACCGCTTCCGGAGCGTCCGCCGAAACCGCCCCTGCCGGAGCGCGTGCTGTCCCCGCGCGAAGCACTCCTCTCCCCGCACGAAACGGTGCCGTCAGGCGCCTGCGTCGGCCGCGTGCTTGCCTCGGCCAACGTGAGCTGCCCGCCCGCCGTGCCCGTCGCGGTCTGCGGCGAACGTGTGGACGAAGCCGTCCTTCGCTGTCTGCGGTATTACGGCGTTGAATCCTGCACGGTCTGCATGCAATAAAAAATCCCCGCGCTTCTCCGTTGTTCGGATTGAAGCGCGGGGATTCTGCGTAACGCCGGAGCGTCAGATTTTAATTTTCAGCCATTTGCCCTGCTTGATGCGGACATAGCCAAGGGCAAACCGCATGAACTGGTCGCCTGCAAGCCCGAGCCATACGCCGAACAGGCCGAGCCCCAGCGGATAGCACAGGAGCCAGCTCAGCGCTGGACGGATGATCGCCACGCTGATCAGGGACGCAAACGCCGTGTATTTCGTATCGC
Source organism: Hominenteromicrobium sp. (assembly GCA_051880755.1). Lineage (GTDB taxonomy): Bacteria > Bacillota > Clostridia > Oscillospirales > Acutalibacteraceae > Hominenteromicrobium. The sequence goes on along the minus strand of JBJEOO010000012.1, from coordinate 910 downwards.
CCGCGCCGCGCAGGCAGCCGAAGAACACGACCTGCGAGATCTGCATATAGATGATGACGCACAGCATCCGCATAATCATGACGCCGTAGTCCAGTATCGCCGCTTCATCCGAGAACAGCCCGAAGAGATTGCGCCCGAAGAAGAAGAATATGAGTGACATCACGATGGCGCAGAGCAGACCGAGCCGCTGGCACATCGCGGCATAGAGCTTCGCGAGGTCGCGCCGCTCCTGCCCGAGACTGCGCCCGATCAGCGCGACGGATGCGACGGAAAGCCCGTCGCCGAGCGAGAACGTCAGGTGCATCATGTTCATGCCGATCTGGTGCGCGGCATACGCCGTGGTGCCGAGATTTGCAACCGTGATGGCGAACAGCAGAAAGCCGATCCGCAGGAAAATCTGCTCAATAAATGCGCTGGAGCCGACATTCAGCAGGGAGCGCACGTCAAACCGGGACGCCAAAAAGCCCTTGACCCCGCGTATGTAGACGAAAGCCTGCTTCGAGAACAGCGAGCCGACGCTCATCGCGCAGCCGAACACGGAGCCGATGACCGTCGCGAGCGCCGCACCGCGCGTGCCGAGTGCCGGAAAGCCCAGGTTGCCGCCGATCAGCAGATAATTGAACACCACATTGACCAGATTCGACACGATATTCGTGCGCATTGCGATCTGCGTGTTGCCTGCGCCGCGCTGTGCGGCGTTGATGACCATCATGACCGTGGTGAACACCAGACCCGCCATGACGATCTGAAAATACTCGACCGCCGCCTCGTGCGTATCGGGCGCGGAGCCGGCAAAGCGGATGATCGGATCTGCAAGCGCGACGAACACAACGCTGATGATTGCCGTGAGCAAAAGCGAAACCGCCAGACAGGTGCGCACCACACGCACGGCGCTCTCGCGGTTCTGCTC
>JBJEOO010000011.1:0-4711 GCA_051880755.1 Hominenteromicrobium sp. | reverse complement strand
CGCTTTTTTCCGGGCAGACGCTGCACAGAAGGCTGTACAGCCCCATGCCGCCGTCCAGCGGGACGGCGGGCAGAATGTGGAACAGAAACAGAAGGAGCTGCACGGTGCAGAACGCCGGCGGCGCGGGCAGCAGCAGAACGAAAAACAGAAGATTCATCAGCGGCCCGGCAAGCGAAACGGCAGCCCGGCGCAGATGGCTGACCGAAGCCGTCTCCCCGGACATGCGGATGCCGAGCGCGCCGAAGCAGACGGATTCAACCCGCATGCCGCAAAGCCGTGCCGCAAGCAGGTGTCCGCCCTCATGCACCGCGCACGCGAGCACTGCCGGCAGCACATGCTGTCCGCCGTCAAAGCAAAGCATCAGGGCCAGCACGGCCAGAAAACCGAAGCGCACTGTGATCTCCGTATCATGAATACGAAACGTCATCGGCTGTAAGGATAATGGATTGATTCATCTCGCCGTCATACCACGCGCGCAATTCATCGTAAAGCGGCGGGAGCAGCGTGCGCAGAAGCAGCGCGGCAATCAGGATCAGAGCGCAGACCGCCGCCTGCAGGAGCGTCAGGCATAAGCCGCCTGACGGCGCAGCACGCGGCGCACGCTGAACCTCCTTTTCCTGTTCCAGCTCCTGCTCTGCCGGCGTTATCTGTTCATAAACCTGCACGGAAGAACCTCCCCGGAATTAAAGTATGATGCAGATCAGGCCGTTGCAGCCGTCGTTGATAATGCGCTCGATGGTTTCGCGCACCTTGCCGCGCGCGTCATCGGGCATGCGGCAAAGCTTGTTGTGCATGCCCTCGTTGACCAGCTCATGCAGCGACTTGCCGAAGATATTGGACTCCCAGATCTGTGCCGGATTCTCCTCAAATTCCTTGAGCAGATACAGCACGAGATCCTCGGACTGCTGCTCCGAGCCGACAATCGGCGTGACCTCGGTGCGGATGCAGGTGCGCATCATATGAATGGACGGCGCGGCTGCCTTCAGGCGGATGCCGAACTTGCCGTTCTGCTTGATGATCTCCGGCTCCTCAAGCGAAAGCTCCTCCATGTCGGGCATGACGATGCCGTATCCCGTCTCCATCACGTCGTCATACGCCGCCTGCAGCTTGGAGAACTTTTTCCTGATCTCGTTCATCTCGATCATATGGGCCAGCAGCGCCGTTTCATCCTGCACCTCAATGCCGGTCTTTTCGCTGAGAATCTTAAAGAACAGCTCGCCGTTCGGAATCAGCTCGAGCAGACACGAACCGCTGCCGAGATTCATCCGCGCGCAGCGCACCGATTTCAGATCGGGGCACGCGCCGAGCGACGACGCGACCTTCTCCACTTCGCAGACGCGGCGGATCGCGCAGGAATCGCGCAGGCAGTCCAGAATTTCCTTTTTGAGCCAATGCTCATCGTCAAGGTCGATAATCCAGCCCGGAATATCGAGCCGGATCTCACGGATCGGGAACTGATACAGGAGCTTTGCCAGAATCTCACGGATGTTTTTTTCGGAAATATCAACGCAGTTGACCGGCAGAACCGGTACGCCGTAGCGCCCGGAAAGCTCGGCCGCAAGCCGCCTTGCCTCGTCCGTATCGGGATACACACAGTTCAGCAGCACAATGTACGGGCGGTTGGTCGCCTTGAGCTCCTGAATGACGCGCTCCTCGGCTTCCTCATATTCTTCACGCGGAATATCACTGATGCTGCCGTCCGTCGTGATGACCAGCCCGATGGTCGAGTGCTCCGTGATCACCTTCTGCGTGCCGATCTCCGCCGCCATATTGAACGGAATCGGGTCGTCAAACCACGGTGTGCGCACCATGCGCGGCTGATCCTCCTCGATATAGCCAAGCGCACTCGGCACAATGAAGCCGACGCAGTCGATCATCCGCACACTGAATTCCGCCGTGTCGTCCATCTTGACGGTCACGGCCTGCTCCGGAATGAATTTCGGTTCGGTCGTCATGATGGTCCGGCCGGAGGCGGACTGCGGCAGCTCATCCACCGCGCGGTCGCGCGCCGCCTCATCCGTAATATTCGGGATCACAATGGTATCCATGAATTTTTTGATAAAGGTGGATTTGCCGCTGCGCACCGGGCCGACCACACCGATGTAGATTTCCCCGTTCGTGCGCGCCTGCATATCCCTGTATACACTGAATCCTTCCATAGCCATGTCCTTTCCTCAAAGCGTTTTTCGGTACGCGTTATTTCCGGCAGATGATCATCGGGCGATCCTCACCGAGCGTATCCTCCGTGCAGCCGTTGTGTGCTTTTACGGCGGAAACACGCGCGTGGTATCGTTTCGCGATGTCCCAGATCTTTTCCCCGCCGGACGCGTAATACACCGCCGCGCAGCATGCGTCTGTGGGCGCGGTCTCATCCAGATCCGCCGTCTCCACGGACCGGACCGGATAGACGGTGCGAAGCTGTCCGGTCACGGCAACATCCGCCGTACACTCCACGGAGCCGGCGTCCGTGATCGAATACCGAACGGCTGCGATTTCACCGGATGCGCTGTATTTGCCGCTCGCCGGCGGCGGCCCGGCCTCCGTGAAATCGAACATGCGCTCCGCAAACGCAATGCGCTTTTCTTTGGTCTGATAGAGCATGCAGATGCTGAATTTGCCGCGTACGGCGGCACTGTCTTTCTCTGTAAAAGCCGAAAGACTGAGCGCGTCGCCCCATATGTCGAGTACGCGTTCAAGATCGTTTTCCGGAATGCGGACCGTGTCCTTGACCTTGATGATCCGCGGCGTCAGGATTTCCGTGCGCTCCAGCGAAGCGTTCCGGTATTTAGCCGAAAGCGTTCCCTGAATGGAAAACGCGTCGCACACGGTCCGGACGGTGCACGGACGGAAAAAGCGAAGGCTGAAGGTCGGCTTCAGGTAGAGATTCAGCACCGTATATTCGCCCACACTGTCCTCACGCGGCTGAACGGAGCATTCGCCGCCCGAACAGCACACCCGCGCGGTGCAGTCCTCACCGATACCGGCACATTCGACCGTCTGCGAAAACGGCAGCTCGCACACCATGCGCTCCGGCAGCGCCGAATCTGAAAAGGTGCGGTACAGCACCTCGACGCATGCTTTGCCGGTAATCACCGCTTCGCCCTCGTGCACCTGCACCCCATCAATCTGATACCGCACCGCGCGGCGCAGAATCGTTTCAATCGGCGGCTTGCCGTTCTGCAGTTCTATGTTTTCCTCCAGAATAAAGGTATGTGTGCAGCATCCGGCGGCACCGGATACGTCATACGCCTCCGTGCGCGTTTCCACAAGCTCGTGGTTCACACAGTCGGCCAGCTCTGTCCGGCGCACGGCCGTGACGGAAACGGCAAAGCCGAGTGTGATATGCATGTCGACGCGCCGTGCGTTCATCGCGCGGCAGGTCATGTGCTGCACAGATGGACGAACCACCGCATGCGCACTCTCCGGACTTCCGTTCAGCCGCACCGTGAAGGAAAACTCCTTCTTCGTATCAAAACCGCGTACGCATTCGCCCTTCGCGTCAAGATACAGCACGCGGATATCCGCCGTACCCTCCACCGACAGGCTGTCTCCGATAATTGAAACGGATGCGATTTCCGGCGTGACGATACATTTCAGGATTTTCTGAATATCCGCGCAGTAATCCGGGAGATTGTACTCCGTATCCACCGGGCATTCATGATTCGTCTCCATAATCTGCTCAAAGCCCTCATAGACCTGATTCCCAGTTGTCAGTTGCATAAGCTGTTTTCTTCCTTTCGCTGCCCTTTGATTTCTGCTTCATTCTATGAAGGAGGGTGGGACAATATGCCCCGCTGCCGAATGCGCGCAAAAAAAGAAGAGCCCGAAGGCCCTTCCCGCTGTATATCACTGCTCCTGCGGCAGCTTTTTGATGCCGAACATGTGCCGGAGGACAAACCCGACAAAGCCTTTTCCGTTAAGTACGACAACCTTCATATGTGTCATGCTCCCTTCAGAAAACAATTAGTGACGGATGATTGCTATGCCCAGCGCGACCATAATAACCGCCGCGAGGAACAGAATCAGCCCGGTCGGGCAGACACAGGAGAGCACCATGCCCAGACCGAACGAAACGGCGCACAGACTGCACATGCGGTGATCCTTAAAGCAGCCGTTCGCACAGCACTTCGGCTTCATCAAAATCGGCACCCCCGTTTCACTGTAACTCGCCCGCTTGGGTTATTCCAGTATATACGGAAGTGCCGAAATGTGTTACGCTTTCTTTTCGCCCGGTGTGTACAGAACAATCAAGGCGCAGCCGATGTTGACCTTGATTTCCGCCGTATCCTCGACAATGCGGTTGCTCACGCCCATCAGCGTTGCCCCCGCCGTCAGATTCTTCTGATAAAGCGGATATTCCAGACCGGAATAAGTCAGGTTGCAGGAGGTGCCGTCAAACGGAAAAACCGAAACCGTCGCGCCTTTAAGCTCCGTCAGCACAATTCTTCCGCCGCGCAGGACAAATACCTTGGTATCCTCCGTACACAGCACGCCGCTTCCGCCGCGATTGGCAATATACAGCAGCACGTTGATGTTGGCGATGGAATGGTCAAACCGGTCGCCGCCGAGGCCGCCGACCAGTACAAAGGAAGTGAAACCAAGCTTGAAGCCGACCATGACCGCGCTCATCGTGTCCGTCTCATCCTTCTGAACCGGCAGGCTGAGGGTTCGGATGCTCTCCGGCGGACGCTTTACGGCTGAATCGAAATCT
>JBJEOO010000010.1:0-4713 GCA_051880755.1 Hominenteromicrobium sp. | reverse complement strand
CTCCTTTGACAAGAAGTATGTTGACCGGTACACGGGCATTGACATCTCAAACGAGCAGATTTTCAGCACGCTGAACGCGCTCGGCTTCAACGCGAGTCTGGAAGGCGAAACCTTCACCGTACATGTTCCCTCCTGGCGCGCAACCAAGGATGTCACAATCAAGGCGGACATCATCGAGGAAATCACGCGTGTTTACGGCTATGACAATTTCCGCATCACCTCCACCAAGAGCGCGCTTGCTCCGGTTCTGCGCACCGTGAACAGCAACGACGACCGTTTCACAAAGGATCTGCTGGTTCAGCGCTACGGCCTGCACGAGGTCCATTCCTATATCTGGTGCGACGCGAAGAAATATAAGGAACTGAATATCGAAATTGAGGATAACGTGCGCGTCATCAATGCCATGACGCCGGATCACGTTGTACTGCGCCGTTCCATGGTGCCGACGATGATTTCGTACATCAACGAGAACAAAGCCTACGCGAATGAATTCGGCATTTTTGAAATTGCACGTGTTGTGGAAGGTCTCTGCGAGGACGGCCTGTGCAACGAGCGCAAGCATCTCGGCGTTGCGCTGTACAGCCGCGTCCGTTCCGAGAAGGACGTTTACCTCGGTCTGCGCGATCTGATGGCCTCGATCGGCCTGGAAATCAAGCATCTGCCGTTTGAATTCCGCGTTATGGAATCCACGCACAACTGGCAGCACCCGCGCAACACGGCCGGTATCTGGCTGGCCGGTGTATATCTCGGCTTTATCACCGTCGTACACCCGAGTGTACAGTCGAAAATCGACAAGAAAGCCGTGATCGTCGCGGGTGAGCTGGATATGGACGCGTTCTCTTCCCTCTCCGCCGCCGTTATCCATTATGACGAGCCTTCCAAGTTCCCGGGCATCGACATCGACCTCTCCCTTGTGGTCGGCAGCGAGCAGACCTACAGCGCGCTGTCCGGAGCCTGGGCAGACGTCACGCCACTTCTGAAGGGCGTTTCGCTGATCGATTCCTACAACGGCGCGGTCAAGAGCATTACGCTCCGCTTCACGTTCTCCGCGATGGATAAGACGCTCTCGAAGAACGAGGTGCAGGGTTATGTGGATGCGATTGTCGAGAATCTGAATAAGCTCGGCGTCGTGCTCAGATAAGAAGAATTTGTAAACAATTTGCGAGCCTCTTGCAATTTTGCATCTTTTGCTGTATGCTTGAATCATAGTTCTTTTGCCCGACGGCAAATATTGATTGTTTTCCGGCATAAAATGATGAGGGGGCTTGCGCGGCCCCGGCCATGGAGTTGTTCTGACGAGGAGGTGTTCCACATGGCAGAGAATTTCAGCGACCGCACCCAGACTTTCAGTTTTGAAACGCCGCAGAAGCTTGACATGCAGCAGGTTCTGGTGCTTGTTTATGACGCACTCAAGGAAAAAGGATATAACCCGATCAGCCAAATCGTGGGATATATTCTCTCGGAGGATCCTACTTACATCACGACGCACAACAACGCGCGCAGTCTGATCCGCAAGATCGACCGCGATGAGCTGCTCAAAGCAATGGTGCGCACGTATCTGGGCGAATAAACGTATCTTGAATCAAAGACTGCCGCTGCGCGGGATATCCGGCAACGGCAGTCTTTATTCAGAAAATATAAGTTGTGTTTTGTACGCCAATATGCTATAATAATAGAAACATTTGAATGAAAGATGGTGATGGAATGAGTGAGAGCAAAAAGAGCCCGTTTCCCATGTATCGCGGCAAGCCCCTTGTGCGCTGCGGCGACACCCTCTACTACGGAAACATGACGGATAAATATGTGATCAAAATCGATATCAAAACCAAAAAGCCGCTCGATGATATGGAGATCGCCGACAAGTGCACCGTACAGCTGATGTACACCGATCCGGAGATCCGCACGAGAAAGCAGATTATCAAAACGAGTGAAAAGAACGGCCTGTATCTGGCCCTGGACATTGCCGATGCATGGCTGACCCGCGCACTTTCCGAATAACATGAAAAGCTCCTCAGGCGAGGAGCTTTTTCTTTTATAAATCATCCAGAAAAACGCGGAACGCAGTGGGCAGCGCATAGGCTTCCTCAAGCGTTCGGCGGTCCGCCCAGATCCATTCCGGATTCTTCCCGGAGCAATCCAGCAGATAGCCGGTCATTTCCCAACGGATATGCGTGAAAATATGTGTTTTGTGCAGCTCGCGGACCAGTGCCTCCGGCTTTGCGCCGTGCGCCGCGGCCCAATGCACAGCCTCCTGAGCGGTAAGCGCACCCGGGCAGTTCGGAAACTGCCACAGACCGGCCAGCAGGCCGCTCTCTTCGCGCCTGCAGACTGCCAGCTCTTCGCCGCAGCGCAGCAGGAATACCGTATGCGCTTCCACCCGTTTTTCCGCCTTCGGCAGCCTGACCGGATACCGCAGCACACTGTTCGTTCGGTGCGCCGCACAGAGCGCCTGCACCGGGCACGAGGCGCAATCGGGTGTTTTCGGCGTACAGACGCAGGCGCCAAGCTCCATCAGCGCCTGTGTAAAGGCGCCGCAGCTTCCTTCCGGATAAACCTGCCCGAGAGCCGAGCCGATTTTCCGCTTCACGGCTGGCAGATCGATGGGGCTGTCATCCGCCGTGATGCGGGTGATGATGCGCAGAACATTGCCGTCCACCGCAGCGCTGGGCCGTTCAAAACAGATGGATGCGACTGCGCCCGCCGTATAAGCGCCGATGCCCGGCAGCTTTTCCAGCGCTTCGGCCGTATCGGGAAACACACCGCCGAAATCGCGGACAAGAATCCGGGCCGTCTTCTGCAGATTCCGCGCACGCGAATAATAGCCCAGCCCTTCCCAGAGCTTGAGCACGCGGCTCTCCTCCGCCTCAGCCAGTGCTTCGACGGTCGGAAAAGCCGCCATAAAGCGCGTGTAGTAGCCCACAACGGTCTCCACGCGCGTCTGCTGAAGCATGATTTCCGAAACCCAGACCCGGTACGGATCCCGGCTGTGCCGCCAAGGCAGATCGCGCGCGTTTTCCGCATACCACGGCAGTAAGCGCGCGGGCAGAGCCGCATAGATCCCCTGTTCCGTTTGATCCTGCATAATCATTCACCCCCTTGGGAAAATCAGACAGAAAAAGGACGGAGAAAACGCACTGCGCTCTCCGTCCCTTCCGGAATTATTCAGCGCTGAAGGACTCTTTGCCGACGCCGCAGAGCGGGCAGACAAAATCGTCCGGGAGGTCTTCCCACTTCGTGCCGGGTTCAATGCCGGCATCCGGGTAACCGTCCTCTTCGTCATAGATCCAACCGCAGACATCACAGACGTATTTCATGGTGCATTAGCCTCCTTTCCAAGAAAACCATCTTTCAATCATAGTATACCACAGAATCATGCGGATGAAAACCCTTTTTGCACAAGAGTTTGATTTTGTCGTTTCTCACCCGACAGCAACCCATGTGCCCGGAACGGCCTCCGCCTTATGCGCGGCTTCGAGGATTTCCGCAATCGTAATCGTTTCCTCTTTGTCCACCTGAACCTCTCCGGTCTCAAAGAACCGGAGCATCCCGGCGATCAGCCGGTCAAACGTCTCCGTGGATTCCGGGATGGACACAACGTCCCCGTCGCTGTATTTCACGGTTGTCTGGAACGCGCCGCTGACGAGCAGATTGGCTATGCCGAGTTTCCCGTTTGCAAATTCGACGATATAACTCGCAGCGCCTTCCGTACCGTTATACTGCACGCGCAGGGCCTTTTCCTTCAGAAGCGCGACCATCGGTTCAATCTGATGAATAAGATAATTCTCGGGCTTGCCGGGGCCGCTGAGCAGCACAAAGCGCACATCCTTTTCCGGCAGCTCCATCAGCTCTTTGGAAAAACGCAGCGCCGAGGAGGAATACATCGGGGTATGATGCGCCTCGGCCAGCGCAAACAGATCACGCGCGATTTGGGCCGTCGGCGCAAAGGTCTTGTCCACATAGACACGCTTTCCGCTTCTGAGCGGCTTCTGACACAGCGGCCAGTGCATCTCCGGATTGTCCGGTGAAAGCAGAATCACACAGTCGCTTTTCTCAAGCAGCTCCTCGATGGTTGCGCACTGCGTGACGCCCATATCCGCGCACCACTGCTCCGTTGTCCGTCCGCCGAGCGGCGATGCGATCTCGCCGTATGCGTACGCTACCGTATAGGCGCCGTTCGACGCTTTTTCAATCCAGGCCGGATAATTGTTCGCGTGCCACTCGTCAAGATAATAATCGATAAATCCAATTTTACAGCTCATAACAGATGTCCTTTCTCCGCCTGCGGCGGTTTTTCCTGTTCATCTTAGCGCAGTTTGACCCAAAAAACAAGAGGCGGCTGAAACTCCACGAAAATGGGCAACGTGTGCTTTCATTTCGGTGAAATTTCCGCCGTCTCTTTCCCCATTTATCTTTCTTCAACCGGAGACAGCCAAAAACCTCCGGCCATGATTCTGGTCATGACCGGAGGTCTGTTCGGTTTGATGAACCGGGGAAGCGGATTTCGCATCCGCATCAGCGGATTCTGGCTTTGCAGGAGCCGCGCTTGAGCAGCACCGCATTGAAAACCGTATGGGACGACTCACCGCCCTGCATCATATGAAACAGCGCTTCAATCGCGGAAAGCGCCATCTGATCCGCAGGCTGGTAGAGGGTGTCGAGCGACGGATTGAAATACTCCATAATCTCCGTACCGTCAAAGCCGACAATCGAAAT
>JBJEOO010000009.1:0-4736 GCA_051880755.1 Hominenteromicrobium sp. | reverse complement strand
ATGTCATTGAGCTTGCGACAAAGTTCCACAAGTTCTATAATGCCTGCCGTGTCAAGGGCGAAACGGAGGGGCTGATGCAGGCGCGTCTGACACTTTGCCGTGCGGCGGCCATCGTCATCCGCAATGTCCTGACCATGTTCAATATCACGGTCCCGACCTCCATGTAAAAGCTTATCAGACCGAACAGAGCGGCGGTACAGTCATCATCCAGACTGCACCGCCGCTTTTCTTGGATTATTTTCCGGCGCGCACCGCCGCACAGCAATCCTCCAGCACACTGTGCAGAGCGGAGGCGCTGCTGCTTCCGATATACGCAATCGGGATGTTGTTCCGTTTGGCCTCTCTGGAAGCACTCAGCATCATTTTATGTGAAACCGTACTCGTAAACAGGAGCAGGTAATCCGGCGTGCCGAGTTTCTTTTTCAGCGAACCGTTCTCCTTCACATATACCTTGGCCTTACAGCCGTGATATTTGCAGATGTCCATATACTGGCATACCATTCTTTCATTTCCGCCGACGATCACAACACTCATCGTTTATCGCTTCCTTTCTGATTGCACATTGTGGTTAGTTTTAACTAACTAGGTACCAGTATACGCAGTTTTCCGGGATTTGTCAAGCTTTTTCCGGTATTCCGGGTCAAAAACGTCCGCACCGTTTTCCGGCGCGGACGTATCATTCACAAATCCTGTTTTTCAAAGAGACCCGTAGTACGGCAGTACGCCAGCCCGGTAAGCAGGACATACACCGCCAGGCCGACAGCCAAGATAACCAGCTTTTCCGGCAGATACGCGGGATCCGGTGTATCAATACGCTCGCGCATCAGCGGAACAAGGTGCGTGCAGGTTTCTACCAGCCCGATCCAGAGAAAAACCCATACGCTCGACCAAATAAACGCCATTCCCACGCGCCGGACATCCCGGTAATAAACGGAGAAAAAGATCAGATTGAAGCCGCCGTACAGCACAAAGGCAAAGCCGAACAGCGCGATATTGGCGTCCAGCCCGGCAAGGTTCCCGGCCGGAATCAGCTTCTGCCGGAGCACCGCAAACGGCACGGCAGCCAGAAGCTGCAGCAGCTGCAGCACCGTCACAACCGTGAACCGCGCACGCACGACGTCGCGCTTCGAGACCGGCAGCAGCAGCGTATAGCCGACGTCGTCATTCTCGCGCCCGAGCAGGCAGGTAAAAAACACGCCGAGTCCGGTATAGAAAAAAGCGACGAGATACGGGTAATTCGGGATCATCAGCATGGCTGAAAGTGCCAGAAACATCGGCGCCGTCGGATGCAGCGCAAGCTTCAGCTCCTTCTTCAGCAGATTATTCATTCGGCATCCTCCTTCTCCAAATGCACCATGATCTGTTCGAGATCGGCTTTTGCGCTGGGCAGTGCCGTGCTGTCCGCATCCTGCGCGCGGATGAGCGCCGTGATGCCATGCTTCGCGCGGCGCGGGCCGATCAGCAGGGTTTTCTGCTCCGGGCGCAGCCGGCGCGGATCGGCTTCCACAAGACGATACGCATCGACGAAATGCGCCAGCGTATCATCGGCGGCAATTCTGCCGTCCCGGATATAAAGAATGCGGTCGGCACACTTATCCAGATCCGACGTGATATGCGTCGAAAAGAAAATCGTTTTGCCCGCGTCGCACAGGTCCAGAAACAGCTCCAGCAGATCCTCCCGCGAAACGGGATCCAGCCCGCTCGTCGGTTCGTCAAGAACGAGCAGCTCCGCGCCGTGTGAAAGCGCAAGCGTCAGCGCATATTTGACCTTCATGCCTGCTGAAAGCTGCTCCGGCGTCTTGTTCTCGTCCAATGAAAAGCGGCGCATACAGTCCGCATAGGCCGCGTCATCCCAATTCGGATAGAACGCCTTCGTGACGGATGTAATCGTGCGGAGCTTTTTCTTGCCGTAATAGGCAAAGGCGCCGGAAACATAGCCGACCCGCTGCTTGATCTCCCGCTCATGGCCTTCATACTCCAGTCCGAAAAAGCGAATCTCCCCGGAATCCGGATGAACAAGGTTGAACAGGCTCTTGATCGTCGTCGATTTGCCCGCCCCGTTGCGCCCGATAAAGCCGGTGATCTTCCCCGCTTCCAGTGTAAAAGAGACATCCACAAGCCGAAAAGCAGGATATGTCTTATTGAGATTCGTTACACAGAGCGGTGTCATTCTTCCTTCTCCTCCTCTTGCAGCACGCCCTCGGCAAAGACCGCGCCGGCGATTTTGGTGAACATGGACTGCGGCGGGATGGCAATGCCGCGGTGAATGTCCCCCATCAGCAGAATCGTATCTCCAGGATGGAAGCCGAAAAGCTCCCTCGCTTCTTTCGGAATGACAATCTGCCCCTTTTCTCCGACCTTAACGGTCCATGCGTATTTATCCTGCGGTTTCTGCTTCTTCATCATTTGTCTCCTTTCCAAAAAGTTATAAAAGTAAGTTTTTTCATACTAATTATACCTCCATGCAGAAGCGATGTCAAGAAAAAAGCCATCCGGCTGAACCGGATGGCCAAATAGCTTCTGTTTTAATAATACGCAGTCAGCGGCGTGGTGCGGTTCCCGTTTTTCGGGTCGTACTTCGCCTTGTCAATCCACTGCAGGGCGTGCCCCGCACCGCGGATTACACAATTCTCCGGATCCTCCAGCACGCGCACGCGCGTTTTCGTTTTCTTGGCCAGCAGCGTATCAAATCCGCTGAGATACGCGCCGCCGCCCGCAAGGAGAATCCCCTCGCTGCCGATATCCGCCGTCAGCTCCGGCGGCGTTTCCTCCAGCGCCGTCTGAATCATTCGGACTACCCGGACCGAAGGCTCCAGCAGCGCCTTAACCATCTGGTCAGAGGTTATGGCCGCCTTTGCAGGCAGGCCGGACTGCAGATCGCGGCCCTTCAGATCAAAGGTTTTCATCTGCTTCATCGGATACGCGCAGCCTACCGCGCGTTTTGCGGCCTCCGCCATGCGGTCGCCGATAACAAGATCCAGATGTCTGCGCGCATATTTGATGATGGCTTCATTGAACGACGCACCCCCTACTGGCACGCTGCGTGCGGCAGACAATCCGTTCATGGAGATAACGCCTGCATCGCTGACGCCCTCGCCGAGCACAACAATCATGGTGCCGTGCGGCCGTGTGATATCAATGCCGGCGCCGACCGCCGCAGCGACGGGCGCTTCCAGCAGACAGATTTTCCGGACGCCGTTCGCCGCGATGGCATCCACGACGGCCCTGCGTTCCACCTCCGTGATGCTGCTCGGCACCGTAACCACAACGCGGGGCGTAAAGATGCGGCTTGTGATGACCTGCTTCAGATAATGGCGGATCATCGCATCCATCAGGGAAAAATCGGAAATCACACCGCCGGCCATCGGCTTTACGACACGGATGCGGGCACTTGTCTTGCCCATCATTTCATACGCGCTTTTGCCGATCGCCACGATCTGATCCGTATATGTATCCACGGCAATCACATTCGGTTCATTGACCAGAATGCCCCGGCCATCCATGAACAGCCTGAAATTCGCCGTACCTAAATCAATTGCAATATCTGTACCCACCATAGGCCCTGTCCTTTCCGCGCAAAGACTCTTTTCTCTTATTGTACTAGAGTCTTGTGCATTTTTCAAGACTATTGCGTCGAAACCTGTCCTTCGGGAACCACCGCACAGCAGATGCACGCAACATCCTGTGCACCGGCACGATACAGTGTTCTGGCACATTCACACATGGTGGCGCCGGTCGTCACAATATCATCCACCAGCAGAATACGCAGGCCCGCCGCGCCTTCCGCCCGGTACGTACCGCGCACATTCTCCGCGCGTTCCTTTGCAGAGAGACGGTGCTGTGTCCGGTTATGGCGCGTTTTTTCGAGCAGTTCCCGATATGGCACACGGATCTGCGCGGAAAGCGAGCGGGCAAGCAGAGCGGATTGATTGTAGCCGCGTTCACGCAGCCGCTCCCGGCTGATCGGCACCGGCACAACACAGTCATACGCCCTGTCCGGATCCCGCACCAGCGCCATACGTTTGGCAAGCGGCCCGGCAAGGCTCGTTTCATTCCTGAATTTAAAGTGCCAGAGCGTGGTGCGGAACGGCTCCCGGTACCGCATCGGCGCAAAGCACGCCAGCGTATAGTCACGCCGCCTGACATGCAGCGCAAAGAAACGGCAGACCCGTTCTGCAGGCTTTTCCGCACAGACTGCGCAAAGCCCGTCATCATTGACCCGCGCCGTTCTGCCGCAGAGGATACAGCGCGGCGGATAGAAAAAAGCAAGGATCCGCTTCAAAACGTTCATACAACGCTGCCCCCTTCCGTTATTCCGGCGTTTCCTCCGTCAGAAAGCGCATCAGACCGGAAAACCGCCTTGTTTTCCGGTCATTTGCCACCATATCGGCAATCGCGCTGCGCCGTCCGACAAGAATCAGCAGCTTTTTCGCACGGGTAATGCCCGTATACAGAAGGTTGCGGTAGCTGAGCTGCGGGACGCCGGGAAAAACCGGCAGGATAACCGCCATAAACTCATTGCCCTGGCTTTTATGTACGGTGACGGCATACGCAAGCTCCAGCTCTGCGGCGGCATGGTCGAAATCATAGAGCACCTCGCGGTCATCCACCTGAACGCGCATACATCCCGCAGCTTTATCCACATCCGTCACGATGCCCATATCGCCGTTATACACACCCTCGCCGGTGGTGCCGTCCGGCCGACTCCACGGCAGATCGTAATTGTTCTTGATCTG
>JBJEOO010000008.1:0-4740 GCA_051880755.1 Hominenteromicrobium sp. | reverse complement strand
AAGAATTGCTGAGAGGTGCTGCGAACAACCGCTCAAATTTTGTTCCCAGAGGTTTTGCGGCAGCAAAATCGGCTCTGAGTTTACGGAGAAAAGCAGCTTGCAGGTCTAAAAACTTGCAAGCTGCCTTCTAAAAAGTCTGCACTTTACTGCACCCGAGATCCAGCCAGAATCATCCGGACGATCATCTACCGAAATAATATAGATACATATCCTCCATATTGGGTGCTGTTGGTACTGCGTCGGGTCGAGGGGCGCTTTTGCTGAGCAGACGGATCACACTTTTTCCATCTGTGTGCATGACATTGCTGCAGGTATATTGCTTTGTGAGTGCCGCTTCGTCCGCAGTGGGAACTGTAACGAGCCAAACTTGCCCGTTCAGCTGCTCCAGCAGCGAAGCAGGCTTTTGCATTTCGAGGACAACACCTTTCCGGAGCAGAATGATTTCGTTTGCGACTGCTTCGAGATCCGATACAATATGCGTCGACAGCAAAACGAGCTTTTGCTGGGAAAGGTCACTGATGATCCCGCGGAACCGAATCCGTTCTTCCGGGTCAAGCCCAGCTGTCGGCTCGTCCAGCACCAGAATTTCGGGATCTCCAAGCAGTGCCTGTGCGATTCCCACACGCTGCCGCTGTCCACCGGAGAAACCTTTCAGCTTTTTCTGCTTTTTGTCCTCCAGACCGACCATATGCAGAAGACCGTCTGTCTGCCGCTTGGCCTCAAATTTTGACAAGCCCTTTAATCTAGCAATATAGAGCAGAAACTGCTCCGCTGTGAAATTCGGATAAACGCCGAAATCCTGCGGCAGATAGCCGAGCTTTTTCCGGAACGCAGCACCCATGACCGCAATGTCCTGCCCATCTAGCAAGACACGTCCGGTCGATGGGGCAAGCAGATCCGTCATGATCCGCATCAGCGTCGTCTTCCCGGCTCCGTTTGGTCCGAGCAGCCCATAGACGCCCGGCCCCAGCGTCAGGTCGATCTGTTGCAGCGCGGCCGTATTGCCGTAGAGCTTGCTAATATGTTCGAAGGAAAGCTTCATAATTCCTTGCGCTCCTTTCTTTGATGGATGGCGGCCAATAGTAACCCACCCAATAACAGCGCGTACCAGACACCCCAGACTCCCGGGGTCACACCGATTCTCCGTCCACGCATCCATTCTGCAAAAAATCCATACCGAACAAACCAGAAGAATTCAAACTTTTTCAGCACAGCGGCATTGATAAAATAGCTGAACGCAAACGGAGTTCCGCAGATGCACATGGCCGCCGGCTGATTCTTCAGACTGTCACATACAAATGCTGCAAAGAGGAAGAATCCAATTGTTCCGATGAGAACGATCGCCGTGCTGCGGAACCATGCGTGATTCCAAGCATCCGGTTGGGGAAGCCTGCCGGAAATGAGAATTGACAGCGCATGATTTCCGGCTGCTAACAGCACAGCACCAGCCGAAGCGGCAATGCTCCCGGCAATCAACCGGTTCCGGAACAGCGTGCTTCGACCATAGGCGGTGCTGTTGATGACAGAAAAGACTCCTGTTTCACGATCCGCGGAAAACAGACGGATCAGAACAAGCAGAACCAGAAAACCGAGTGTTACGGAGCCTATTTTATTCCAGAATTTTGCGGATAAGGACCAGAACGCATCGTTGCGGAATCGGGAATCAAAGAAGGCGAGGACGACCCGAACGGATAGCCCAGCACCCAAAACGAGCCAGTAGAGCGGATTCCGGAAACAGCGGATCAAATCAGCCTTCATGCCTTTGCTTTCCTCCTCCATATCTGCAAAAAGATAAAAAACTCCAGAAGGATCATCCCAATCTCCAGCAGGACCGGTTTCCATACGTCCGACCACAAATATGGAAAGACCCACGAATAGCTCTCCTGCAGCAGATACCCACCGAAGCCGAACCGATAGAGTGCGTCGATCGGCACGCGAAGGAACTCCGGCAGCTGTGGCCCGACAGTGGAATACGCGAAAAACAGCAAATAGCTGCCGCCGCAGAGGAACAGACTGAGCGCCGTCCGCCGCGTCAGCGCAGCGACGATCAGGATAAACCCGGCGAAATATAATGCGCCCAGAAACAGAAAGCCATACTGGATCGCACAGTACGCAAGATTGGACATCGGCGGCAGCGCCGTATCCGCAAAATACACGCATCCGGCAACAGGGGAGAGGGCGCCTTCGAACCCGAACGCGCCGCCGTTTACCAGCAGACTGGCTGCGCCGATGATGAAAACAACGGCCGCGCAATAGAGGACTGTAAACGCCGTTTTCGCCCTCCATGTGTACCGGCGGCCAAGTGCTGCCGTCCCGACAAGCTTGTCCGTCCGGTACTCCTTTTCGCAGCAGACCAGCCGCGGCAATCCGACCGCAAGCAGAAACGCCGTCAGCGTCGCGCCATAGGAATAGATATTCTGCTGAACAAAATTCCACTTTTGCTGTGCATCATAGAGCACGCTGTAATTCTGTTCCGAAATTTCTGTGTATAGCCCCAGCAGCAGATACAACCCGCCAAGGAGATACGCGACCCAGACCTCGCGGAACGCCCGGTGTTTTCTGGCTTCATCCGATATGAGCCATGCCATAATGCTCCCTCCTTCGTTGAACATTGAATACAAGAATGCCGTATAAAATCAGTCCGATGACCACCAGAGCTGCGTAGGCGGCGGTGGAGCAGAGCTGCAAAAGCCGGTCAAACGGAAGCACCGTCACGAGGAAGCAGAGCGCCGCCCAGAAGACGAGCGCAAGCAGGGACAGCCCTTCCGGATTACGGAGTCTGGCAGACAGAAACAGCAGCAGCGTGCATAAATAGATGCCCGGTACCGCGCCGCAGAGCGCCAACCGCAAAAACGCCTCACCCGCAGAAACGTGCAGCATCACGGAAAGGAGCACCAGAGCGCCGAACATCCAGCACGAGATCACGACAGACCGCGCAGCCAGCATTTCCGGATAGGAATACGGAAACGTAGCTTCCAATTCGCGCATACGCTCGCTGCAGGTGAGCACGTACCGATGAAACAGAAGGAGCATCGGCATGGGTGCGGTACAGAAAATCGTCAGCATCGGCATGGACAAAGCCCTGACGCTGAGCAGACCGAAAATCAATGCACCCGCGAAAAGCCCAAGCAGCAGGCCCCCGTTTATTTCACCTGTGGCGATCCGCAGCAGCGTGAAGACCGGCGTCTGCCTGTCCCTCGGCTCCGGCATGGACGCTTGCAGCCGCAAAATGGTGCGGCGGATTTCCTGTTCCATTCGATCGTTCATTCGAAGTCCTCCCGCAGTTTATCTGAGAGTGTATTTCTGGCGGCACGAAGCCGTGATTTGACCGTCGGCAGCGGTGTGTTCGTCATTCGCGCGATCTCGCTTGCGGTAAATTGGTGGAAATAATGTAAGATCACTGCCTCCCGCTGTGCGGCAGGCAGCTTCTCCAGCACGGCTTTTACGGACATGGAGACCGCTGTCATATCTTCAAGCGAGGCAGCCGGATCGGGTCGGTCGAACATGGTGTCTTCCACCTGAACGATTTTCTGTCGAAAGCGAAAGTAGTCCATACATTTGTTATGCGCGATCGTAAACAGCCAGCTGTCAAATTTCCTCCACGGCGTATAGCTGCCGATGCTCTGCATCATTGCGATAAAAACATCCTGCGTCAAGTCATAAGCGTCCTGCTCATGCCCGGTCAATTTGAAAACATATCCGTAAATTCGCGGATACCAGCGGCGAACCAAAAGCTCCAGTGCGCTCTTATCTCCGCTTTTGATCCCGCGCACCAGTTCGTGATCGCTATATTCCACCGCCTCACCGCCTTTTCTGTCAGTATAACGAACGAGAGTACCCAAAGGGATGAAAGATACAAAAGAAATTTTATAAAAATTATAACAGGTCCTTGCGTGTGTTTCCAACTGCAATATTTGAGCGCTTTTATATTTTAACACCGGAGCGCAAAAACTGCGCATCAGGAACCAAGGAATATCCTTGCGCCGCAAACAGTGTTGTCAGCGTGGTGCAAATTTTGTCCAACTCCTGCGGATGATCTGCAATCAGCCGTGCAATATCAGCAGGAATTTCTCCACGGCCCTCAGCTGCCAGATTCAGGAATTCATTTCTCTGCTGATTATCCAAATTCAATTTATCAATCATTTTGTATTGCACATCAGGTGGAGGCGGATTGACCTTGCCGGACAGAATGTCATAGAAATACGGTTTTGTTATTTCAACCGCTTCGTAAAAAGTTGCCTGAGATATTTCGGCTTGCTTGATCATTTTCCGCAGGAAATTACCAAACGCTTTCTTGTCCTTGGACATCCGCTTCACCTCCTATTAGTATGTATGTATACATACTAAGTGCACAAAATCAAGTAGGTCACCCAGGAATGGGCCGAAAGAACACTCCCTCACATCTTGTGTGAGGGAGTGTTCTATCAAAGCAGTTCTTTTGTCTTCCGGGCCAGGTACAATGGGAGATTGGTAATGGCTCCATCCTTCCGGTAACCCCGCTTAGAGTAGCGCAGGGCGTACTCCGGCTGACGGTCGGCGATATACTTCTTAAAGGAAGGTGCAGATTTATCCTCGCCGCCCTTGGCCTCCACGGGGATAATTTTGGTGCCGTACTGGATAAGGAAATCAATTTCACTGTTTTTATCGGAGTAATAGCGGGGTTCCACATCGAACTGGCCGCGAAACTGCTGCAGGACATAGTTTTCCGTCAGCGGACCCTTGAACTGATAATCCGTCTTC
>JBJEOO010000007.1:0-4749 GCA_051880755.1 Hominenteromicrobium sp. | reverse complement strand
GGCGTATAATGACAAAAACAGCGGTGCGTTTGGAGGAATGGCTTTTGGATCTTTCGCTGTATGAAGTGCTTTGGTATTTTGTGATTTACTCGTTTTTGGGTTGGTGTATGGAGGTTGTGTTCTGCACGGTCACGACCGGAAAGCTTGTAAACCGCGGATTTCTGAACGGCCCGGTCTGCCCGATTTACGGCTTCGGCATGGTGATTGTGCTGCTGGTGCTCGGGCGCTTTGCGGAGAATATCTGGCTGCTCTTTTTCGGCGGCATGATTCTGACAAGCGCGCTGGAGCTTGTCGGCGGCTGGGCGCTGAAAAAGTTCTTCCATACAACCTGGTGGGATTATTCCGATCAGCCGTTCAACATCGGCGGGTACATCTGCCTGAAGTTCAGCCTGGCCTGGGGATTCTGCGTTGTGGCGGCGGTGCGTGTGTTGCATACGGCGGTTGAAACATTCGTGCATTGGCTGCCCTTTGTGCTCGGCGTCATTCTGCTGTGCATCCTGATGGCCTATTTCCTTACGGATACGATTGTCACGGTTCTGACCATCCGAAAGCTCAACCGCAGCCTCAGCATTATCAATGATATGGCCGCCAGACTGCGCCGCAACAGCGACGTGCTTTCCGACGGGCTTGGACGTCTGGCGCTGAAGGCGGACGAAAAATTCACGGAGCAGAAGCTGGAGTTTGATGAAAAAACAGCCGCCGGGCGCGCGGTGCTGGAAGAAAAGCTTCAGGAGCAGCGCGATCAGCTTGCGGAGAAGCAGGAGGAACGCCGGGCTGTGCTGGAGGAGCGCCGCACACAGATGCAGCACGCTGCGGAGGAGCTGCGCACGGAGTGGGTCAGCCGCACCTCCAAGCTGCAGCGCTGGGTTCAGCGCCGCCTGCTCCGCGCATTCCCGGGTATGCGCAATGAGCGCGACAACGATGCGCTGCATCGCGTGCGTGCCTGGCTGGAGGAAAAGAAGAAAAGATGAAGCTGTATACGCGCCTGGTGCCGCGCGGCCTGCCGCAGTGTGCACTGCATGACGCCGCTTATGCGCTCCTTTTCGAGGCGCTTGAGGCGGATTGGCAGGTGTCCGGCGTACGCGTGGAAAAGACCGCGCTCGGTCAGCCGTATCTTGCCGGCGAAAACATGCCCCGCATCAGCCTGAGCCATACGGACGGCTTTGTCTGCTGTGCCGTATCGGAAAAACCGGTCGGCGTGGACTGCGAACGGCCGCGCCGCGTTTCGGAGGGTGCGATGCGCCGCGTCTGCACCCGGGCAGAGCTGGCGGATATACACAGCGCACCGGATCCGGCGGCTCGGTTCCTTCAATACTGGACGCTCAAGGAAAGCATTTCCAAACGGCGCGGCGTCGGGCTTTCCGAATCGTTCCGTGCCTATGCCGTTCATTTTGTGAACGGTGAACCGCGCTGTGCGGGATACCGCATGCATTTTGAAATGCGGGACGGATATTATCTCGCCGCCGCGGAATGAACCGAACCACCCCCTGCATATGTATGAGCAAAAGGGGAAAGTCCCCATGGCCTGCGGTGAAAGGGTGGTTGTACATGGTGCTGTCCATCGGCGCGAACAAAAAACGGATTCTTGCGGTAATCATACTCGTGGCGATTGCGGTGGGTGCGTTCTTTCTGATTCCGCGCGAGCCTGAAAAGGCGGTGTATCCCGGCATGACGAACGAAGAGCGCATTGCGTTTCTGCAGTCGTTTGACTGGACGGTTGAGGAGGAGCCTGCCGATACGCGCGAGGTGGTGATTCCGGCCGTGTTCAATGACGTATACAAGGCGTACAACGCGATGCAGAATGCACAGGGCTTTGATCTGAAGGAATACGCGGGAGAGAAGTGCACACAGTACCGCTATATCATCACGAATTATCCGGACTGCCCGGATACGGTTTATGCGACGCTTCTTGTCTGCGGAGACCGCATTGTCGGCGGAGACGTTTCGTCGGATGCGCAGGACGGCTTTATGCACGGCTTTGCGCGGGACAGTGCGCGGTTCGCCGCACCGGAATCCGCGGCGTAAAAAGCGAAAAGGAATACGGCAGATGAGACTGGACAAATTTCTTGCAAATGAAAATATCGGAAGCCGAAAGGCGGTCGGCACGCTTGTCAGAAGCGGCGCCGTCACCGTGAACGGACAGGCTGTGCGGCGTGCGGATCAGCAGATTGACGCCGACCGCGACGCCGTCTGTGTGAACGGCAGACCCGTGCGCTACAACGCGCATGTCTATATTATGATGAACAAGCCTGCGGGCGTGCTGACGGCGACGCGGGACAGCCGCGCGCGGACCGTGCTGGATCTGCTGCCGCCGGAGCTGCGGCGGCGCGGCCTGTTTCCCGCCGGACGGCTGGACCGGGATACGACCGGCCTGCTGATCATCACGGACGACGGCGATTTTGCGCACCGTATGCTCGCGCCGAAAAGCCATGTGATGAAGCGCTATGAGGCCGTGCTCGACCTGCCGGCAGTCCCGGAGGACCGGGAACGCTTTGCCGCGGGAATCCGGAGCGGAGAGGACCGCTTTGCGCCGGCCGTGCTGGAAATTTCTTCTGCGGATCCGCATACGGCGTGGGTGGAGATCCGCGAGGGGAAATTCCATCAGGTCAAGCGGATGTTCAGGGCGTGCGGAAAAACGGTCACCGCGCTCAAGCGCCTTTCCATCGGCGCACTGGCGCTGGATCCCGCTCTGGAGCCGGGCGAAGCGCGGGTTCTGAAGCCGCAGGAGGCTTTGCTTGTCTTTGAAAAACAGGCGTAAGCAAACTGACCGAAATATGCTCGGCCGTTTTGACTTTTATTTATTTTAACTAAACTAAATTCCAAAACTTTGGGCAAATAAAGGCTGTTCATTGAGTCGCAATTCTGTTATACTTAATACGTCGAAATCGAGATGTGGTCGTCACGCTGGTTGCTGGCGGTGGCGTCAAATCAACCCATTAATCAGGAGGAAAAACTTATGGCAAGTGTAACACTGAAGAATGTCTATAAGATCTATGCCGGCGGCGTCACCGCGGTTACGGATTTCTGCTTGGACATTGAAGACAAGGAATTCATCATTCTCGTTGGTCCTTCCGGCTGCGGTAAGTCCACAACACTGAGAATGATCGCTGGCCTTGAAGAGATCAGCAAGGGCGAGCTTTACATCGGTGACCAGCTTTCCAACGATGTCGCTCCGAAGGACAGAGATATCGCGATGGTTTTCCAGAACTACGCTCTGTATCCGCACATGACCGTTTATGACAACATGGCGTTCGGCCTGAAGCTCAGAAAGACGCCGAAGGATGAGATCAAGCGCCGCGTTGAAGAGGCTGCCCGCATCCTCGACATCTCCCACCTGCTCGACAGAAAGCCGAAGGCTCTCTCCGGCGGCCAGAGACAGCGTGTTGCGCTGGGCCGTGCTATCGTCCGTGACCCGAAGGTCTTCCTGCTTGACGAGCCGCTTTCCAACCTGGATGCTAAACTCCGTGCACAGATGAGAACCGAGATCGCGAAGCTCCATAAGAGACTGGGCACAACGTTTATCTATGTTACGCATGACCAGACAGAAGCTATGACCATGGGCGACAGAATCGTCGTTATGAAGGACGGCTTCATTCAGCAGGTCGATACGCCGCAGAACCTGTATGACCTCCCGGTCAACGAGTTCGTCGCAGGCTTCATGGGCTCTCCGCAGATGAACTTTGTCGACGCTACGCTCGTAAAGGACGGCGCAGATTATGCCCTTACCTTCGGCGCAACGAAGGTTAAGATTCCGGCGAAGAAGGCTAACGATGAGATTGCCAACTATGTTGGTAAGGAAGTTGTCTTCGGTATCCGTCCGGAGGATGTACATGACGAGCCTGATTTCCTCGCGAAGGCTGCTGATTCCAAGACAACGGCTGACGTCGAAGTTACAGAGCTTATGGGTGCTGAGACATATCTCTACCTCAACTGCGAAGGCAACGCTCTTACCGCTCGCGTTGAGCCGACATCCGTTGCGAAGTCCGGCGACAAGATCACAATCGCTTTCGATATGAACAAGATGCATCTCTTCGACAAAGAGACAGAGAAGACCATCCTCAACTAATTGGTACTTCTGAAATAGCAGCAAGGCGGCGTCCCCGAGAGGGGATGCCGCTTTTATCTTTGGTGAGGAAATGAAAATATCATGCCGGTTACCGAAAAGAATCTTGCGCAGGCTGCGGCTGTTTACGCGGCTTCGTGGCGCGTGTTCCATGCGGAGATCTGCAGCCGCGCGTTTGTGGAAAAGCACACGGTTTCCTATCAGACAGACGTATTGCGGGAAAGGATGCGGGACGGCTGGCAGCTTTTTGCCCTGTATGATCCGGTTTGCCGGGGTATAGTGGGGCTGCACCCGGAAAGCGGGGAGATCGGCCTGCTGTATGTGGACCCGGAGTGCTGGGGACAGGGCTTCGGCGGCCGGCTTCTGGAGTATACCATGCAGAAGCTGCGCGGGCGGGAGGAGATTTTTCTCACAGTGCTCCGTACAAATATACGCGCGCTGAGGCTTTATGAACGGCGCGGCTTTGTCTTTAGCGGAGAGGAACGCGTCCTGAACAGCCGGACCGGGCAGGCGGAGCGCAAATATATTTATAGATTTGTGGATACAGTCGAATCTCAGCCAAGGGGTTGTGCAGATTTACGAACTTCAAAAAAAAATACTCAAAAACACTTGAAAAATGCGATTTAATTCTGTAATATAGATAACATAGAGAAAGACACAAGTAAAGAAAAAAATAAATCATATGT
>JBJEOO010000006.1:0-4755 GCA_051880755.1 Hominenteromicrobium sp. | reverse complement strand
CAGGTTGATTTTCAGCTGCTGAAGCATCCTGTCCGAGCAGTCGACACACGTCACCCGAAGCGTTTCGTTCCGTTTCAGAATCTCCGAAAGCCCCAAGCCGGTGCCGGAGCCGATATCGATGATCTGAAGATTCTCATCCTTCGGGAAAAATTCCGCCGTCTTGACGATATATCCCTCCGCGTCCTCCGCAGAGCGGCGAATGCGCTCGTCATACGATTCCACGACGCTGTTGAAATAATTATCGATTTTTTCGAGTGCCATCCTGCACCAATCCTTTCATGCCTGCCAATTTATCCCTTTTATAGCTTTGCGCCAAAGTGCGCGGTTTATGCGAAACCGGCTGATCATTTTCCATCCATACTGTTATTTTACTGGAATTTCGCGTGCCTTGCAAGCCCGAAAAATGACAATTCCATCCAGAATTCAAGGCAAGTTATTGGGCTAAACCATGAAAAAAAGCGGGTTTTATGCCTGCCGGGACGCTTCATTCCTCCGTTTGCAGGCCGTACAGCGACCGATAAACGCCGTCCGTCTCCATCAGACTCTCATGCGTGCCGGTCTGCGCAATGCCCTTTTCGGAAATCACAATCGTTCGGTCGGCGTGGCGCACGGTGGAAAGCCGGTGCGCAATCACAAATGTGGTTCGGCTCTGCGCAAGCGTGTCAAGCGCGCGGCGCACAGCCAGCTCGCTTTCCGCATCGAGCGCGCTAGTGGCTTCGTCAAACACGAGAATGGGCGGATTCTTCAGGAACACGCGCGCGATTGAGATCCGCTGGCGCTGTCCGCCGGAAAGGCGCACGCCGCGCTCACCGACATAGGTATCATAGCCGTTCGGAAGCGCCATGATGAATTCATGCGCATTGGCGCGTTTCGCTGCGTCGATCACCTGCTCGCGCTCGGCGCCCGGCGTGCCGAACGCGATGTTCTCGGCGACGGTGCCCGCAAAGAGGTACGTCGCCTGCTCCACCACGCCGATCTGCGCGCGCAGCGACCGCAGCGTGTAATCCCGCACGTCGCGCCCGTCAATGCATACCGCGCCCGAATCCACATCGTACAGGCGGGAGATCAGCGCACAGAGCGTGGTCTTGCCGGCTCCGGAGCGCCCGACAACCGCCACAAATTCGCCCGGCTCCGCGCGGAGCGACACATGCTCCAGCACTGTTCCGGTCGTCTCATACGAAAAGCAGATGTCCTTGAATTCGACTTCGCCGCGCAGGTTCTGCGCCTCCACGGCACCGTCCTCCATATCGGACTTGGTCTGCATCAGCGCCCAATAGCGCGTGAAGCCCGCGTAACCGTTCTGAAACTGCCCGATCATGTGGATCAGGTGCTGGATCGGCGTCGTGATATAGCCCACATACAGCAAAAACGGAAGAATTTCGCCGAGCGTCATGGAACCGCCTGCGATCGCCCAGCCGCCGAAAACAGCAACGACCACCGGTGCGAGATCAATGAAAAGCTGTGAGCCCTGATAGACAAGGCTTTCGCTGCCGTAGATGGTTTTCCGGCTTTTGAAAAACGCTTCGTTGGCTTCGGCAAAACGCCCGGCAGCCGCATCCTCCGCAGCAAAGGCCTTGAGCACGCGGATACCGGAGAGCGTATCCTCCGCCTGCGCGTTGATTTCGCCGATTTTCTCATAGCTGCGCGCACAGGCACGGCGCATCCGCATGCTGAAAAAGACCGTAAACACGAGCATCGGCGGCAGCAGCGCGAACACGGCGAGCGTCAGCCGCGCGTTGATGGAAAACAGAATGACCGCCGCGCCGACCAGCCGCACAAAATAGAGCACGATGTCCTCGGGCATATGGTGAAACAGCTCGACAAGCTCATTCAGGTCGTTCGTCAGATTGGAGAGCAGCGCGCCGACGCGGTGACTGTCGAAGAACGACACAGGCATCGCGAGCAGGTGGTTGTACAGCTTTTGGCGGATGTCGCGCTCCATACGCGCACCCATCACATGTCCGCGGTAATCCACAATGGATTTCAGCGTAACCTGCACCGCAAGGAGTGCCAGCATGAAAAGCCCCGTATTGCGCAGGCTTTCCGCAGTCTGCGCCCCGCCGTCCGTGATATAGCGGATGCAAAGCGGCAGCAGAAGCGCCGCTCCCGTCGCAAGCAGCGCCAAAAGCAGAAGCGGAAGCAGCGTTTTGAGATACGGTTTGTAGCACGCAAAAAACGCGCGCAGAACGGATTTGTCCTTTTGATTTCTACGCTTCATTTCTCTGTATCTTTCTGTGCCGCCGGCTTACGCCAGCTCCATCTCGCCGAAATCCTGCGGGCGGTGAAAATCCGGCGTATCCGAGGTCGTGGGATTCCACATCATATAGTGCTCCCGCACCGTTTTATCGCCGCACTTGTAGCAGTTCGCGCGGATCACTCTGCCCGGCTCCAGCGTATAATCCGGATAAAAGACGCGCAGAAACGCAAGCGGGATTTCATAGTAAATTTCCCAGCCGTCCGAAAGGCGCGCCGTGCGGACATTGAACAGCTTCTTATGGTCCTCGGGAATCAGCCGGATGCTGTCGCCGCGGCCGTGGCCGAAGCCGAGGAACACACAGCCGTTCAGATTGAATTCCACGTTGAAGTAACGGCCGTCCGCCGGTATGGGCGAGAAGAAGAACTCCATGCAGCTGTCCTCACAGACGGAGCTTAAAAGCGAGGTGTGCTCGGCGCGGATCTCCCGCTCCCATGCACGCTGGTGGATGTACAGCGCATTTTCGTCATATCCGATCTGTTGGATCATCCGGATATCCGTCTGCTCCGTCCATGGCACCACATCAACCGAAAGCGCAGGGACGGCGCTCCAGTCCGGTTTGCCGTGCACGCGCTGAATCACATATTTTTTCATAGCAATTCCTCCTGTTCCGCCTGTGCGGATTCTTTCATATCCATCATACCAGAAACCGCGCGCCTGCGCAATGCTTCCCTGAAAAAGCGCAGCAAAAAGCAGGCGCTCCGCGCGGGAACGCCTGCCGTAAAGGACATTATAGATTAGTCAACCGGATGCGGGTACTTTCTCATGTAGGAAAGCAACTCGTCAACCGTCGTAAACGCCATACCGGTAACGGTATCCGCCGCGCCGTAGTAGATCGTGATGCGGCCGGTGTCGGCGTCGGTGAGTGTCGCGCACGGGAAGGTGACGTTCGGCACATCGCCGGTAAGCTCGTAGTCCTCCTCCGGTCCGAAGACATAGAAGAGGCCTCTTTCCTTGACAATCCACGGCTTGTCGATATCGAGCAGGGCAACGCCGAAACGATAGACGAAGCCGTTGCAGGAATTCAGAACGCCGTGATAGATCATCAGCCAGCCCTCGTCGGTCTCGATCGGCGTGGGGCCGGGGCCGACCTTCTTCGCCTGCCAGCCGGCAATCTTGCTGGTGCCGAATACATAGCGGTGCTTGCCCCAATACGTCATATCCGGGCTTTCGCTGTAGAAGATATCGCCGAACGGCGTATGGCCGGTATCGGACGGACGGCTGAGCATTGCGTAATTGTCGCCGATCTTTCTCGGGAAAAGCACACCGTTGCGGTTATACGGCAGATAAGCGTTCTCAAGCTGATAGAACGTCTTGAAATCGTAGGTGTAGCCGACACCGATGGTCGGGCCGTGGAAGCCGTTGCACCAAGTGATGTAGTAACGGTCCTCGATGAAGCAGACGCGCGGGTCATAGCGGTATTCCTTGCGGGTAACGCACGGATCGCAGCCCGGAGCAGGCTCAAAGACGATCGGATCATGGTTGATGTTCCAGTTCACGCCGTCGTCGGAAAAACCTGCGAAGATATCCATCATCAGGCCGCGGTTGTCGCAGCGGAAAACGCCTGCGTATTTGCCCTCAAACGGGACAACTGCGGAGTTGAAAATACTGTTGGATGTGGGAATCAGATCGCGGGGAATGATCGGGTTGTGGTCATAACGCCACACAGGCTTGTCATAGCCCTGCGGCTTGTCCTGCCAAGGCATATTCGGGAGTGCCTTGCCGATGATTTTTGCCATGATGATTTCCTCCTTATCATGTAATTATAAAGCAGGCTGCCTAAAAGTTTCTATCTGCAACCGCTTCCATATCTACCATTACTATAATACAAACCCGGCGAAAAGTAAAGGGGTTTTTCAAAAAACTCCGCTGAACCGGAGCGGGGCGGCACAGTGCGCGGAATTTTCCTCCGAAGCGGCACACAGGGCTTGAAAACAGACAAAAAACATGGTACTATTGATTTAATATATGGCATATCTACCAGATTTTGTGCAGTATGCAGCTAAGGAAGGAAGAGAATTATGAAAAAGTCTTTGCTGATCAAGGGTCTGGCCGCTTTGCTGAGCATCAGTCTGCTGTTCTCCGGCGCACTGCCGGCATTTGCGGATGAGGCGAGCGTTCCGGACACAAACGGGCAAGCGGCCGCTCCCGCGGAGATCAATCTCCTCTCCGAACCGAGCACAGAGCCTTCTTCCGAACCGTCGGCCGAGCCGAGCGCAGAACCCTCCGCTGAACCGTCGGCTGATCCCAGCCCGGAGCCTTCTGCCGAACCGTCGGCTGAGCCGAGCGCAGAACCCTCCGCTGAACCGTCGGCTGAACCGAGCACAGACCCCTCCGCTGAACCGACGGCCGAGCCGAGCGCTGAACCCTCTCCGGAACCGTCGGAGACGCCTGCAATCCCGGACGGACTGCATAAGGATGCGGACGGCGTCTGGTATTATTACCGGGACGGCGCGGTGGATACCGGCTTCACCGGCCTTGTCAAGGAATTCGGCACTTGG
>JBJEOO010000005.1:0-4769 GCA_051880755.1 Hominenteromicrobium sp. | reverse complement strand
GTCCTCGCCGAACATTGCCGCCTTGAGCAGCGATGAACAGATCACGGACTTCGCGACTGTTTTGGCCGTCTCCCAGTCCTTCGCGCCGGAGGTTCTGCAGATCAGCAGCTTGGTGGCGCCCTCGCCGTCGCCCGCCATCATCATGGAAAGCTTCTTGCACACCGCCGTCAGCGCTTCGCAGAACGCGTCGAAGGCCGCGCCCTCCGCGGTGATCTCCGCGTTGCTCGCCGCACCGTTTGCCATGACCGTCAGCGTATCGTTTGTCGAAGTGTCGCCGTCGACGCTGATCATGTTGAACGTCGTGTCCGCCGCTTTTTTAACCGCCTTTTGGAGCATTTCGGCGGAAACCGCGCAGTCCGTTGTGACAAAGCAGAGCATCGTCGCCATGTTCGGATGAATCATGCCGGAACCCTTCGCGATGCCGCCGATTGTGACGGTTCTGCCGTCCAGCTCAAACGACGCCGCAACCTCCTTTTCGCGCGTATCCGTCGTCATAATGGCCTTGGCCGCCATGTTGGAGCCGTCCGCGCTGAGCGACGCCGCAAGCGCCCCGGCCGCATCCTCAATCGGCTCGATCGGGAGAATCTGTCCGATCACGCCGGTAGAGGCCACGATCACGTCGTGCGGATCGATATGGAGCACATCCGCCGCGATTTCGCACATGCGCCACGCCTTCGCTTCGCCGTCGGCATTACAGGTGTTTGCGTTGCCGCTGTTGCAGATCACCGCCTGCGCGCGGCCGTTTTTGAGATTCCGCTGTGTGACGAGAATCGGCGCGCCCTTGACGAGATTCTGCGTGTAGACGCCCGCCGCCGTGCACGGCATCTCGCTGTAAATCAGCGCAAGATCCGCTTTTGCCTTGTTTTTCCGAATACCGCAGTGTACGCCGCCGGCCAAAAAGCCCTTCGCCGCGGTAACACCGCCTTCTATATACTGCATAAGCTTGCACTCCTTAAACTTCATTTTTACGCCCGGAAGCGCCCGAAGAACGCGTCCCTAAAACCGGTTTCATACTCTCGGAAGCGCCCAAAGAACGCGCCCCTAAAGCTATTTTCCCGCACCGGCGAGCGCGTGTAAACAAGCGACCCCGCGGACGTTCGCCGCGGGCCATGCCCGCCGCCGTGCCCGTCAGAATGCCGGGGGCATCTGCATCAGGCCGGTTGTTTCGTCGAGACCGAACAGGATGTTCATGTTCTGAATCGCCTGGCCGGCCGCGCCCTTCACCATATTGTCAATGGCGCTGACGGCGATAAACGTGCCGGTACGGCTGTCCACAAAAATCGATACGTCGCAGAAGTTTGTGTACTTGATGTTATGAATATCCGCGCTCTTGCCCTTGGGCAGGAAGCGGACAAACGGCTCATGACTGTACCGCGCCTCATACGCCGCGCGGAGCATTTCCTCGGTCACGCCGTCCTTCAGGCGTGCGTAGCATGTCGCGAGGATGCCGCGGTTGACCGGCAGCAGATGCGGTACAAACGTGATGCAGGCTTTTTGGCCCGTGATGCGCGAGAGCGTCTGCTCAATTTCCGGGGTGTGGCGGTGGCTTGCGACCTTATACGCCGACATGCCCTCGTTCAGCTCCGGAAAATGGCTGTTCTGGGCGGGCTTGCGGCCCGCGCCGGTTACGCCGCTCTTGCAGTCCGCGATGATGCCGGTCTGCTCGATATAGCCCTTTTCGAGCGCCGGTGCAAGTGCGAGCGGTACCGCCGTCGTATAGCAGCCCGGGTTTGCGACGATTTTCGTCGTTCTGATCTGCTCGCGGAACAGCTCCGGCAGGCCGTAAACGGCCTTTTTGTGCAGTTCTTTATCCGTAAACGTACCGCCGTACCACGTTTTGTATTCGTCCTCGCTCTCGAGACGGAAATCCGCACCGAGATCGATGAACGCCTTGTTTTTCGCGCCGCACTCCGCCGCAAGCTCCTGTGAAAGGCCGTGCGGCAGAGCGGCAAAGATCACATCGCTCTTCTCCACAACCTCCGCCTGCGTTCCGCAGACGAGGTCGCACACCTCGCGGTAGGCGGGGTAAACGTCCGAGAGCGCCATGCCCTCGAAGCTGACCGAGCTGATCGCCGCAAGCTGCGCCGCCGGATGCGCATAAATCAGGCGGCAGATTTCGGCGCCCGCGTAGCCTGTCGCCCCGACGACGCCGACTTTGATTTTTTCCATATTTTTCTTTCCCTTCTTAAACCGCGCTCAGCCGAGCAGCGCGCGGACTTCTCTGGCCGCCGCGCGGACATTTTCCGGGCACGGCGCGCCCTTGACCTTGCGGTCATTCACACACTTTTCGAGATTGATCGCCTCATATACGCCCTCGTCGAACGCATCGCAGACCTTCCGGTATTCCTCAAGCGGCAGCGTCTCGAGCGTCAGCCCGCGTGAAATGCACAAGGCCACAAGCTCGCCCGTAATCTTATACGCATCGCGGAACGGCAGCCCCTTCGCGGCGACGAGGTAATCGGCGCAGTCGGTCGCATTGATAAAGCCCTTTGCCGCGGCATTGCGCATATTCTCCTTCAGCACGCGCATGGTCTGTAGCATGGGAATGAACGGCGTGAGACACAGGCGGAGCGTATCGACCGCGTCGAACACCGCCTCCTTGTCCTCCTGCATATCCTTGTTATAGGCGAGCGGCAGTCCCTTCATCATCGTGAGCAGCGTCATCAGATCGCCGAACACGCGTCCGCTCTTGCCGCGGATCAGCTCCGTGATATCCGGGTTCTTCTTCTGCGGCATAATGCTCGAGCCGGTGGAAAACGCGTCGTCCAGCTCGATGAATTTGAATTCCCACGAGCACCAGAGGATGATCTCCTCCGAGAAGCGGGAAAGATGAACCATCGCAAGCGACACCGCCGCGGCGATCTCCGCGCAGAAATCACGGTCCGCGACGCCGTCCAGGCTGTTGCGGCTGACCGCCGAGAAGCCGAGCAGCTTCGCTGTGAGGTCGCGGTCGAGCGGGTATGTCGTGCCGGCGAGCGCGCCCGAGCCGAGCGGGCAGACGTCCATGCGCTTCACGGCGTCCTGCATACGACCGATGTCGCGGAGGAACATCTCGGCGTACGCCATCAGGTGGTGGCCGAAGGTGATCGGCTGTGCGCGCTGGAGGTGCGTATAGCCGGGCATGACCGTATCTGCGTACTGCTCCGCCTGATCGCACAGCACGGAAATCAGCTCCTTGAGCTGGGCGATCAGCCCTGCACACTCCTTACGGAGCGTCAGGCGCACGTCGAGCGCAACCTGATCGTTCCGGCTGCGCGCGGTGTGCAGCCGCTTGCCCGCATCGCCGATGCGCGCCGTCAGCTCACCCTCGACAAAGGTGTGGATATCCTCGGCGTCCGGGTCGATGTGCAGCGCGCCGCTTTCAATATCCGCGGCGATCTTTTCCAGCTCCGCGCAGATCTTATCGCTCTCGCTCTGCTCGATGATGCCGCACGCGCCGAGCATCGTGGCGTGCGCGATGCTGCCCTCGATGTCCTCTTTATACATCCGGCTGTCGATCGAGATGGACGAGTTGAAATCGTTTGTCTTCGGGTCCGCCTCCTTCTGGAAGCGTCCTTTCCATAGCTTCATAGTTTTCGTTCCTTCCGCATATGTACAAATTATGCCAGAAAAGGGCAGGCAGACTTGCCTACCCTATATCCGTATCCGTGTTATTCTGCGCTGTTCTTCGCCTTGAGCTTCGCCTGCACCTTGATCGGCAGACCGAAGAGGTTGATGAAGCCGGCGGAATCCTTCTGGTCGTAAACCTCGTCCTCGTCGAAGGTTGCGATCTCCTCATCATAGAGGGTGTACGGCGAGGTGACGCCCGCGTTGATGACGTTGCCCTTGTAGAGCTTCAGCTTGACGTCGCCGGTGACGTTCTCGTTCACCTTATCGACGAACGCGCCGATGGCCTCGCGCAGCGGGGTGAACCACTGGCCGTTGTAGGTGAGATCCGCCATCTTCGGCGCGATCTGAGCCTGCATGTAATGGAAGGTCTCCTTGTCGAGTGTGATTGTCTCGAGAACATTGTGCGCCTTGTAGAGGATGGTGCCGGCCGGTGTTTCGTATACGCCGCGGCTCTTCATGCCGACGAGGCGGTTCTCGACGATGTCGAGCAGGCCGATGCCGTTTGCGCCGCCGAGCTTATTCAGCTTTGTGACCAGCTCAACCGCGCCCAGCTCTTCGCCGTCCACGGCGGTGGGGATGCCCTTTTCAAAGTGAATCGTCACATAGGTCGGCTCATCCGGCGCCTGCTCCGGGGAAACACCGAGCTCCAGAAAGCCGGGCTTGTTGTACTGCGGCTCGTTCGCCGGGTTCTCAAGGTCGAGACCCTCGTGCGAGAGGTGCCAGATGTTCTTATCCTTCGAGTAGTTCGTCTCGCGGTTGATCTTCAGCGGGATATTGTGCGCCTCGGCGTAGTCAATTTCCTCGTCTCTCGACTTGATGCTCCACTCTCTCCACGGCGCGATGATCTTCATATCCGGCGCAAACGCTTTGATGGCAAGCTCGAAACGGACCTGATCGTTGCCCTTGCCGGTGCAGCCGTGGCAGATGGCGTCCGCGCCCTCCGCCTTGGCGATCTCCACCAGGCGCTTTGCAATGCAGGGGCGGGCGTGCGAGGTTCCGAGGAGGTAATCCTCATACTTGGCGTCCGCCTTCAGGCAGGGCCAGATGTAATTTTCAATGTAATCCTGCTTCAGGTCCTCAATATAGAGCTTGGAAGCGCCCGTCTTGATGGCCTTTTCTTCAAGGCCATCCAGTTCCGTACCCTGTCCGACGTCGCCGGA
>JBJEOO010000004.1:0-4773 GCA_051880755.1 Hominenteromicrobium sp. | reverse complement strand
CGCCCGGCCCTTCTTTGAAAAGCGCGGCTACACCTATCTTTGGACGGCCATCGACATGACGCTTGACCTGAGCGTGTACACCCACCGCCCGGAGCTGGACTGCCGTGCCCCGGCGCTCACCACCCGGATGCGCGCCGACACGCCGGAGGACCGCCGCCGGGCCGGGGCTTGCAGTGCGCAGATCGGCAGCTTCGGCGATTATTTCGCCCGTCTGCCGGACATGCTGCTTGCCGAATGGGACGGTGAAATCATCGGCGGCACGTCCGCACACGTTGAAAACTGCTTCCTGACGGAATCGTTTCCCGGCGTGAACACCTTCGGCCCGCTCGGCGTGCTCGAAGCTTACCGCGGGCGCGGCGTCGGCATGCGCCTGTGTCAGGACTCGCTCGACATCCTCAAAGCGCGCGGCTGCGGCTCCGTCTTTATCGGCTACACCTGGCTCGAGGACTGGTACGGCAAGCTCGGCGCGAAACGCTGCAATGCGTACTGGATGGGTGAAAAAACGCTCTGAAAGCCATAAAAAAACCGCCCTGCGGGGGTTGTCCCACGCAGAGCGGTAATTTTATGCTGTTATTTCGCGCAGATTATGCGTTGACGCGGCTCTTGAGGCCTTCCAGCTCTGCTCTCAGCTCCGCCGGGAGCTTGTCGCCGAACTTCTTGTAGAATTCCTCGACGCCGGCAGCTTCCTTCGCCCACTTCGCATTGTCAACCTCAAGGATGGACTCCAGCGTCTCAACGGAGAAGGCAAGGCCTTCCAGATTGATGTCCTCTGCCTTCGGCACATAGCCGATTGCGGTCTCTACGGCATCGACCTCGCCGTCGCAGCGCTTGAGGATCCACTCGAGCACGCGGAGGTTGTCGCCGAAGCCCGGCCAAATGAAGTGACCGTCTTCGTCAACACGGAACCAGTTGACGTTGAAGATCTTCGGAGCCTTATCGCCGAGGATCTCGCCCATCTCGATCCAGTGCTTGAAGTAGTCGCCCATATGATAGCCGCAGAACGGGAGCATTGCCATCGGGTCACGGCGGACAACGCCGACTGCACCGGCAGCGGCAGCGGTCGTCTCGGAGCCTGTGATGGAGCCGATGAACACACCGTTGTTCCAGCTTCTGGACTGATAAACCAGCGGAACCGTATCCGGACGGCGGCCGCCGAAGATGATGGCGGAAACCGGAACGCCCTTCGGGTTCTCAAACTCGCTGGAGAGGCACGGGCAGTTCGCGGTCGGAGCCGTGAAGCGGCTGTTCGGATGCGCGAGCTTGTTGCCCTCTGCGATATACTCGGGGCCGTTGACCTTTGCGCCCTTCCACTCTTCCGCGTTGACCGGCGGGTTCTTGTCGAGGCTCTCCCACCAAACGGTGTTGTCGTCGAGGTTGCGCGCAACGTTCGTGAAGATGGTGCCCTTCTGGGTGGAGATCAGTGCGTTCGGGTTGGACTTCATGTTCGTGCCCGGTGCAACGCCGAAGAAGCCGTTCTCCGGGTTGATCGCATACAGTCTGCCGTCCTCGCCCTTGCGCATCCAGGCGATATCGTCGCCGACGGTCCAGACCTTGTAGCCCTTCGCCTTGTAGCCTTCCGGCGGAATCATCATCGCGAGGTTGGTCTTGCCGCATGCGGACGGGAACGCCGCGCAGACGTACTTGACTTCGCCCTTCGGATTCTCAACGCCGAGGATGAGCATATGCTCAGCCATCCAGCCCTCGTTCTTCGCCTGATAGGAAGCGATGCGCAGCGCGAAGCATTTCTTGCCGAGCAGAACGTTGCCGCCGTAAGCGGAATTGACGGAAATAATGGTGTTGTCCTCCGGGAACTGGCAGATCCAGCGCTTCTCCGGATCGACATCGCACTTGCAGTGCAGGCCGCGCACCCAATCGTTGCTGTCGCCGAGAACGTCCATGACCTTCTGGCCGACTCTCGTCATAATGGACATGTTCAGAACAACATAGATGGAGTCCGTCAGCTCAACGCCGATCTTCGCGAGCGGGGAACCGACCGGGCCCATGGAGTACGGGATCACATACATTGTACGGCCCTTGTAGCTGCCGCGGGCAATATCATAAAGCATCTTGTAGGCTTCCTGAGGATCCTTCCAGTGGTTCGTCGGGCCTGCATCCTCTTCCTTTCTGGAGCAGATGAGGGTTCTGTCCTCGACACGCGCAACATCGTTCGGCGCCGTTCTGTGATAATAGCAGCCCGGGAGCTTTTCCTGATTCAGCTTAATCATTTCGCCGGACTCGCAGGCTTCCTTTCTGAGCGCTTCAAGCTGCTCTTCGGAGCCGTCGATCCAAACGACCTGATCCGGATTAACAAGCGCTTTCATCTCGTCAATCCAGGCAAGAACTGTCTTGTTGTTTGTCATTGTTATTTCTCCTTTCGCCGAAAAGGCAAATATATTGTAAATAACCGATTCTGGCTTTATTCTACCACAAATTCGCCGGGGAATCAATTGCCAATTTATGAATTCGCCCTTCATTTTCGACATATTGCCATATCTTTAACATATTCCCGGCATTACCAGTTCAGCTCGAGCAAGGTCACCGTCCCGCACTCCCGCGTCCGGTTCATATCGATCAGCCGCTGGTTCGCGCTGCCGCGGAACAGCAGATCCAAGTCCTTCTGCGCTTCGATAAACGGGCCGTCCACAAGCACATCGCAGGCCGCAAGCAGCGCGTCCACATCGGGATCCTGCATCGCGCAGAGCGCCTCATACGTCCAGCCCGAGTAAATCGTCACGTCTTTTTTGATCGCGTGTACGCGGTCGGCCAGCGCCTTCAAGGGCTTCGGCTGGCAGAACGGCTCACCGCCCGAAAACGTAATGCCCCGATAGAGCGGGTTTTCGCAGAACATTTCAAAGATGCGGTCGGTGTCGTCCATCGTGCCGCCCGAAAAATCATGTGTCTGCGGATTGTGGCAGCCCGGGCAGTGATGCGGGCAGCCCTGCACGAACACCGTCATGCGGATGCCGCGTCCGTCCACAATGGAATCCTCCACGATTCCGGCGATTCTGATTTCCATGCTTTTCTCCTTTCTGCAAAAAAATCCAAAAGGCGGCGCGCCCTTTGGATTTTTCGGCTGTTTTACAGGCTGTGCTTCACGCGGTCGCGTTCTTCGGCGCGCTTTGCGTTGTTCCAGCGGTCCGTTGTGCCGACGAGATAGCCGGTAATGCGGCGGATACGGTCAAAGCCGCGCCCCTCGCCGACGAGAATCTGCTTGCCAACAACTTTCTTTTCCTTGACTTCCGGTGCCATAGTCTCATCCTCCTGATTGTAATTTTACCCGTTAATTTGTGATGTATCAATATGCTTCTACGGAGAACAGACCCCATTTGGAATAATCCTTGGAGCCGAGCTCTCCCAAATGCGCATAATCATTGATTCGCACTGGCTTTCCCGTCTTACCTGCCGCGTCGTAATCGATTTCTGTAACCGCCGTGTTTTCCATCCAGTTCAGCCGGTTTACATCGCGGTCCGGACGGTTCAGCAGAACGTTGGTGAGCACCCGCAGCGTGATTCCGTGCGAAAAAACCAGCACGGTGGCGGAAGCCTCCAGTCCGGTCAGATATTTCTCTGCGAAACACACGCACCTGTCTTTTATATCCCGATAGCACTCCCCCGCTGGAAGAGCCGCTTCGGACAAACCGGTCTCTATGCTGATTTCCGGGTATTGGCTGTCCCGCTCCTGCCATGTCAGTCCTTCGAGCTTGCCGAGATTCATTTCACGCAGCAAATCTGTTTCAACGATGGGAACATCGTTTTTCGTTAGCTGCCGGAGAAAAGCCTCCGCTGTCTGCCGCGTGCGGCGCAGAGAGCTGCAAAACGCATAGACTGACCCGCCGCCGGAAAGCTGCTCTTTCAAATACTGTCCGGCGCGCTCCGCCTGTCTGATACCCTTCGGCGTCAAGCTCAGATCTGTAGAAGACATTACCTTTCCCTGTGTATTGCTGTAGCTTTCGGCATGTCTAATCAGAAATATTCTCACTATACATACCCCCCGCTCAGTGAATCAGGTGCGAATAGTCCGGCACGTCATGGTACTTCTTCCGAAGCTCCAGGAGCTTTTCGAGCGGGACGCCCTCGCCCTCGTGGCGTCCGCAGCGCGGGCAGACGTCACCGATGATGCCGTTGTAGCCGCAGACCGGGTCGCGGTCGACGGGATGGTTGACCGAGCCGTAGCCGATGCCGGCCTCCTTCATACAGCGGATGACGCTTTCAAACGCGTCGATATTCTTGCAGGTATCGCCGTCCAGCTCAACATAGCTGATATGTCCGGCGTTCGTCAGCGCGTGGAACGGCGCTTCCTTCCGGATTTTCTTGAAGGCGCTGATGGGATAATACACCGGCACATGGAAGGAATTCGTGTAGTAGTCGCGGTCGGTTACGCCTTCAATCACGCCGTAGCGCTTGCGGTCGATGCGCAGGAAACGGCCGGAAAGGCCCTCGGCGGGCGTCGCCAGCAGGCTCCAGTTAAGCCCCGTTTTCTCGCTCATCTTGTCCATGCAATCGCGCATATAGGAAATGATCTCATAGCCGAGCTTCCAGCTCTCCTCGCTCTCGCCGTGATGCTTTCCGGTGAGGGCCTTGAGCGTTTCCGCCAGCCCGATGAAGCCGACGCTCAGCGTGCCGTGCTTCAAAACCTCAGCGACGGAATCGTTGCGGCCGAGCCTTTCGGAATCAATCCACACGCCCTGTCCCATCAAAAACGGGTAGTTGTACGCCTTTTTGCTGCACTGAATCTTGAAGCGGTGGAGAAGCTGCTCCTCGACGAGCGCAAGG
>JBJEOO010000003.1:0-4777 GCA_051880755.1 Hominenteromicrobium sp. | reverse complement strand
CCTGTTTTCATATTCCTTTTTTGTGGCTACGTCTTCCACTTCCATAAACTGATTTTCTTTGTCCCACAGCCCCATGCAGGTGGAAACCGGTTCTCCGCGCTCATTCAGCAGCAGAATGGAAAGCTCCGGAACAAGGATCGGATTCTGCCTCGCATATTTGTACGCGCGGTCTATGACCGCATCGTAGACGCTGTCGGGATTAAACGCATAGAACCGCAGCCGCTCGGCCTGATCCGCGTCCAAATATTCTTTCTGAGAGGTCAGCGCAAAGCCGCACGGCAGCGTGACCGCCGGTACGGCGACGTCACAAGCCGGATAGGTATAGGTGACATCCGCATCGCCGAAACGAACCAGCCCCGCCTTTTCAAGGACATCCCTCTGAACCTGATCGCGCACGGGAACGGTGATTACATACGGCTTTTCGTGCTTTTCATCCCGCAGCACAAAGTCCGCCATGGCCTGAAGCAGCGCTTGATCCTTGAAGGAAAGCAGATAATAGCTGCTCCCGAAATTCTCCGTGATGACGATTCCGCAGAGCTGATCGGAATCGTCAAAAAACAGCTCCGCCTGCTTTTCAAACAGGCAATCCGTCTGACTTTCCCTGCTCCACCTGCCGTATTTCCATTCAAACAGTCTGCCCATCGACCAATCGCATAGGTGCAGGCCGTTCAAGCGGGAAACCAGCAGACACATCCGGTCAAAATCATTCGATTTTTCCCGATACGTTCTATGCCGATACATGGTCATGTCCTCTCTGTTATTCTTCCTGTCCGTCCGCCGCGTCGGGATCGAGTGTCAGCGTCGGGATGCCGACCGGCGTCTCAACCTGCTGCGCAGCCTTGCCGCCCGCGGCGGCTGTTTTGACCTTCGGCATTTTGAGCGATTCGTCGTCCGAAAGGCCCTCCTGCTTCAGGATTGATTCCATAACGCTGATATCGGCCGCGATGTCCATGGCGTCGTCGCCGAACAGGCTGTCGAGCTGTTTTTCAAACGCGCCCGCGATCGTCTCCATCATGCCCTCGATCTCAAACATCGTTTTCTGGATGTTCTCGCCCTTGACGCGCTGGCGGCTCAGCTTATCATAGCTGGTGAGCAGCTTGAGCGTGGTGGGCAGATAATAATTCATAAAGCGGCGGATCTGCGGCGCCTTGTCCGGATGCTCCGCGATATACGCGAAAATATCGGCCGAGGCGACCTCCATGCGGCTGATGCGCTCGCTCATGACCGCATCGGGAATGCGGTCGTTCGCTTCGCGAAGCTGCTTCAGATACTCCTGTCCTTCGTCAATAATCTTATCGACCTCCGGATTGCCGGTCGCCGATTTTTTAACCGGCTCCTCTTTCTTTACCGGTTCCGGCTTTTTGGGTTCCTCCGCCGGGACATAATACTTTTTGCCCCGGAAAATCAGCCGGCCGAGGAAGAAGGCGCCCACGCCCACGGCGGCGAGCGCCGCAAGGTCGATCCAGCGGTACATCGGCATGTTCAGCGCATACAGCGCGCACATAATGCCGACAAACCAGAACTTCGCATTGGACGGCCTGCGCTTTTCAATCATACCCGGCTTTGCCGGCGGGGGAACGGGCTTTACCGTCCGGTGCGGGTTCGGCGCGGGCTGCGGCTGCGTATACGGGGTACGCGGCGGATTCGGCTGCGCATACTGCCTGTTTGCAGGCGGAACGTACGCATATCCGCCGCTCGATGCCGGATTCGGCTGGCCGTTCTGCTGCGTCCGGCCGTTCGGATTGCCGGTATGGGTATAGGAATACGTCTGTGAACCGTTCTGTGCCGGCGGCCGGTAGGTCCGGTTCTGGTTTGTGTAGGCGCTGAAGTTGCGGCTGACCGCATCCACCGCGCGGTTCAGCTCGCGCGCGGCTTCGTTGATGCCGCGGGCAACCTTATCGCCGGTTACGCCGGCCTGATTCAGCTCCTGCACAACTTTTCCGCTCGCCTGATTGATGCCCTGCACCACCTTGTCGCCGACCTGATGGATCACC
Source organism: Hominenteromicrobium sp. (assembly GCA_051880755.1). Lineage (GTDB taxonomy): Bacteria > Bacillota > Clostridia > Oscillospirales > Acutalibacteraceae > Hominenteromicrobium. The sequence continues at coordinate 2,783 of JBJEOO010000003.1, read as the reverse complement.
CGGTACGTTTCTGACTGCTGAAAGTCGATTTCCGGCGGCACGGTATTCCGGTTATTGGGGTTCTGATTCTGATTATCCGTTGCAGGCACCGCCCTTCCGCACGTTTTTCCTCATGTTTTCTCTCCGTTTTTTCATAAATCTTTCCTTCTCGCGCCGCCCTTCCGTTTGTCTGCGGCACTACTGACATTGTACTTTCTTTTAGGAATATGTGTCAAGGACTTCCGCATGAAATTTAAGGTTTTTTCATGAAATTATCCCCTCGGGCACGGATTCCAGTTCCACCGGTTCCTCGTCGCCGCGAACGAGATAATACCGCACCGTTTCCTCGCCCTGAATATGCAGGATGTTGTATTTCACGTCGAGCGCAAGCTCCGGCACCGCGCCGAAGATCTCCACGGACGGCTCCGCCGCAAAGTGCGTATCAAGCAGGCGGCTCGGCGATTCGTCCCCCTGCGTATCATACAGCCCGAGCACAACGGAGACAAAGCCGAGAATCACCGCAAGCAGCAGCGCGCCGACCGGCTCCAGCCAATCCGCGCCGAGCAGCCAGCCCATCAGACTGCGCCGCCCGCGGAGCATCACGCGCTGGAGCGTGAAATGCACAAGCAGCGGCACAAGCATGCAAAGCAAAAACGGCGCATTCTGCAGAATCGCTGCCGGAAGCGCCGACAGGAACCGCGCGGTGCGGTCCTCGCCGCAAAGCTCGAAATACATGCCGAACATTCTGTAATACAGATACTGCCCCGTGATGGTTCCCAGACAGAGAAGCAGCCATACGCTCTGCAGCAGATAATTCAGCGGATAAAACGGCGTAATCCGGGACAGCGCAAGCGCGATGCAGCCCGCCGCAAGCGCGAACAGAATTTTATAAACGGTAAAGCCCGTCTGCGCGAAAAAGGCAAAAACCGCCTCACCATACAGAACGGACAAAAGCGGAAACAGCAGCGTCGTTACGGAGAGCCGCTTCGGGCGCTCCGCCTTTTCCTCCACGCGATACCGCGCCATGCACATCCCCCACAATCGGTTTGTTCTTTTTCAGTATACTACGAATTTTATAATTTTTCAACGCATATCTCCCTGCATTTTGTGCGGATGAAATCGCTGCCTGCGCGTGTATTTTTCAGAATTTGTGGCATAGTAGACACATGACACCGGCATCAGCCGTCAAAAAAGAGAAAGGATCGATATACAATATGATACGAAAAATTCTTCCGACTCTGCTCGCCGTTCTGCTGGTTTGCTCCTTCACGGGCTGCCGCAGCCGGACAAACACAAGCTCCGGCGTATCCTCCACCGTTTCAAACGCCGCCTCCGGCACAACCGGCGGGGCTTCGGCCTCCCCGAACGCCTCCGCTTCACCGCACACCTCCGCCGCTCCGGATACCTCCGTGGCGCCGGAAGGCACGCTGGGCACCTTCGGCCCCTTCCGTGAGGCACTGCGCGGCGTATACGGCGAAAAGTATTATCCGGATACCGAGCTTTCCGAAACGGAAATCCGCGAGGAGCTGGGCCTGGATGATACGCTTTACGAGGAGGTCTACGCCGAGCGTTCCGCTCAGAAAGCGCATCCGGATACCTTCATCGCCGTAAAGGTTAAGGAAGGCAAGACCGAGGAAGTCAAGGAAAAGCTCCTCGCCTATAAGCAGCGCCTTGCGCAGGACAACAGCTTCGCCGCGTATGCCGAAAAGATCAATGCCGCCGAGGTGTACGCCGAGGGCGACTATGTCTTTTTTGTTCTGCTCGGCGACGTGGAGGATAACGTAAGCTCGGAAGGCATGGCCGAAGCCTTCGGCAAGGAAATTCAGCGCGGCATTGACGCCATCAAAAAAGCCATCGGCGTGGGATAATCCCCCGCCGGGCAAGGCTTTTCTGTCTCTTGAAAAAGGTCCGTTCGTGTGATATGATGATAAATATGCATCACACGGAACGGGCCTCTTTATTTTGGAAAGGAGATGTTTGTTATGGAGGAGCTTTTCGGCTCCGCATACCGCATTCGCGCGGCGATTTTTGACGCGGACGGCACCCTGCTGGACAGCATGCCGATGTGGAACCGCATCACCTACGACTATGCGGATTTCAAAGGTGTTTATGCGCCGCCGGGGCTGAGCAAAACGCTGAACATGATGTGCCTGGAGCAATGCGCGGCGTATTACCGCGACGTGCTCGGCGTTTCCGGCACGATCGATGCCATCGTTGCGGAAATTGTCGGCATGGCGCAGGAAAAGTACCGCACCGCGGTGCCGGAGATTCCCGGCGCGGCGGATTTCCTGCAGGCCCTGCACACGCGCGGCATCCGGACGGCGGTCGCGACGGCATCCGACCTCGATTCGCTCCGTCCGGCGTTCGCACGGCTCGGCATGGCGCCGTACATCGACATGATGGAAAGCTGCACGACAATCGGCAAGAGCAAGGAATCCCCGGACCTGTACCTGAAGTGCGCGGCGGATTTCGGCGCGCGGCCGGAGGAATGCGTCGTTTTTGAGGACGCGCTGTATGCCGTGCGCACCGCAAAAAAGGCCGGATTCCGCGTAGTCGGCCTTTATGACCCCACACAGACCGAAGCGGAGCGCGCGGAATTCACCGCGCTGTGTGACCGCTGCATCGACAATTACGGGGCGCTGCTCGGCGAGCTTCTGCCGCCGGAGGACCGGTGACGCACCGACGCCCTGTTTCCTGATTACTTTCGGAGGAGAATTCATGTTCAAAAAATTCAAGCAGACCTTCATCGGCGACCGCACATTCTACATAAACCTGATGCGGCTCGTGATTCCGATGATCATCCA
>JBJEOO010000002.1:0-4796 GCA_051880755.1 Hominenteromicrobium sp. | reverse complement strand
TTTCAAAAGTCCAAGCCCCGCCGTTCCGATTGGAAGGTTGCCATCGATTTTTACCACCGCTACAAGGAGGATATTGCCCTGTTTGCGGAGATGTGCTTCACCGCTTACCGGTTCTCCGTGAGCTGGTCGCGCATTTTTCCGGACGGCGAGGGCGCGGTCAACGAAGAGGGCCTGCGCTTTTATGAGGCCGTCATCGACGAGCTGCTTACGAAGGGAATCGAACCGGTGGTCTGCCTGTATCATTTTGACATGCCGCTTCATCTGCAGGAAAAATACGGCGGCTGGCGCGGGCGCGGCACGGTGGAAGCCTTCCGCGTCTATGCGGAGACGCTTGTGCGCCGCTTCGGAAAGCGCGTGAAGTATTATATTCCGTTCAATGAGCAGAACGCCGCGGCGCTTCTGACGCTGATGTCCGGCTCCGTTCCGGCGGAGGAAGCGGCACGCACACACAGCACCGTTATGCACCATATGTTTTTGGCCGGCGCATACCTGCACCGCGCCGTGCGGCAGTTTGCCCCGCACGCGAAGGTCGGGGGCATGATCAATTTCACGCCGATGTACCCCGCTTCCTGCCGTCCGGAGGATGTGCTTGCCGCAGAGCGCGCCAACCGCAGCTTCAATTTCCAGACGCTCGATGTGCTCGCGACCGGGGAATATCCCGCCGACCTGTTGACCGCGTGGCGCACGCAGCAGGCGATGCCCGAGATGCAGGACGGCGACCTCGAACTGCTGCGAAGCGCGAAAATGGATTTCCTTGCGCACAGCTATTACATGTCCATTCCGACTGCGGCCAATGAGGACGGTTCCATTCCGGATCTTGCACAGCTGATCGGTGCGAATTATTTCGGCAAGGGACGCAAAAATCCCTATCTGCAGGAAAGCGAGTGGGGCTGGGCGATCGACCCCACCGGACTGCGGCTGGCTGTCAGCCAGATGTATTCGCGCTACCGCCTCCCGGTCTTTACCATTGAATGCGGCATCGGTGTTGATGAAACGGCGGATGAAAACGGATATGTCGACGACAGTTACCGCATCGACTATTTCCGCCGCCACCTTGAACAGCTCCGGCTTGCCGTGGAGGAGGACGGCGTGGATCTGATGGGTTTCCTGACCTGGGGGCCGATTGATATACTCAGCTCACAGGGCGAAATGCGCAAACGATACGGATTCATTTATGTAAACCGAACCGATACGGAGCTGCGTGACCTGAAACGCAGCCGCAAAAAGAGCTTTTATTGGTTTAAAAAAGTGATCGCCTCAAACGGCGGCGATCTGCGGGATGAAACGGAGGCATAAAAATGAATAAACTGGTTTTTGATATCGGTGCGACGAACATTAAATTTGCGGTCATGACGCCGGAGGGAGCAATCGTCAGGCGCAGCTCGGTGCCCACGCCGCACGATTCGCTGGAGCATTATCTCGCGGCGCTCTGCGCTCTGGCAGAGCCGGAAACGGCGGGAGCGGACGGCATCGCCGTTTCCACCAACGGCCGCATGGACCCGGACGGTGATACCTACCGCGCGTATACAAGCAGCTTCCTCATCGGCGTCAATCTTCGGGAGGCGCTGGAAAGCCGCCTGCACCTGCCGGCAGCCGTCGAAAACGACGGGCTTGCCGCCGCGCTCGGTGAATGGTGGAAGGGCGCGGGGCGCGGAACAAGCAACATGCTGGGCGTTGTGCTCGGCTCCGGTATGGGCTCCGGCCTGATTTTGAACGGCAAGCCGTACAGAGGCTCCACGCGCAACGCGGCGATGGCCTTCGGCCTGCTCTCCGTTGCCGATCCGGAAAAGGAGAATTATCTCGCAAGCGGCATTTCCACGGCCTTTCCGCTTGTCCTGTACAAAACGGCCGCCGCAAAAGGGCTGGATCCCCGCTCCGTTACGGGACCGCAGGTTTTTGCCTGGGCGGAAGCGGGCGATCCTGTTGCGGCCGCGCTGCTTGAACAGTATTACCGGAGCGTTGCGGTCTCGATTTACAACAGCGCGCTTCTGCTGGACCTCGACTGCGTCGTGCTGACCGGCGGTCTGGCCGCCCAGAAAAGCCTGATTCAGGGCGTGGAACGCAACCTGAAGACCATCGCGCAGCGGGCGCTCACGCTGGAAGGGCTGGATATTTCCGCGCTCGGCGTCGCGATCGATTACGGCGATTTCAACGTCAAACTGCGCGCAGGCGAGCTGAATCTGGATGCCAATCTGTACGGCGCGCTGTATCATTTGCAGACCGGCTGCTGACAAGAAAATTTATCGTTGTAAATCTGCCGGAACTGTGCTATGCTGTTCGTAATCTGCGGCGACGCATAAATCGGAAAAGGAAATCCGCATGAAAGAAAAATTCCGGGACAGCACGCTTTCCCCTAAAGTGCGTGCACAGGATCTTCTCGGGCGCCTGACACTTCGGGAGAAGGTCGGGCAGATCAACCAGAGACTGTACGGTTTCAACAGTTACATCAGACAGGGGGATCATCTTGAGCTGACCGATTCCTTTCGGCAGGAAGTCGAAAAATGGGGCGGGCTTGGCGTTCTGTACGGCCTTTACCGGGCTGACCCCTGGGCAGACAAGGACTTTTCCACCGGCCTGACCGGTTCGGCGGCGATTCGCGCCTACAATCTGGCACAGCGGTATGTCATCGAGCATTCACGCTTTCAGATTCCGATGCTGCTGAGCACGGAATGCCCGCACGGGCATCAGGCGCTCGACGGCTATCTGCTGCCGGTCAACCTTGCGATGGGCGCAGCATGGAATCCCTCCCTTGTTGAGGACGGCTTTTCCGTTGTCGGCCGGCAGCTTCGCGGGATGGGCGTGGATTTCGCGCTGATTTCCATGCTGGATGTGCTGCGTGATCCGCGGTGGGGGCGCAGTGAGGAGTGCTACGGCGAAGATCCGTATCTCTGTGCGAAAAACGCGGCGGCTGCGGTGCGCGGATGCACGGCGGAAGGCGTGGATGCCGTATCCAAGCATTTCTGCGCGCAGGGTGAAACGACCGGCGGCGTGAATGCCAGCGCCGCGCGCATCGGCGAACGCGAGCTGCGGGAAATCCATCTGCCGCCGATGGCGGCTGCCGCGAAAGCGGGCGCCAGAGGTGTTATGGCGGCATACAATGAAATTGACGGCGTTCCCTGTCATGCCAACGCATGGCTTCTGCAGGACGTCCTGCGCGGTGAAATGGGCTTTAACGGCATCGTTATGGCGGACGGCGTCGCGATTGACCGCCTGAACATGCTCACCGGCGGAGATTTTGCGGCGAGCGGCGCGGCGGCGCTCAAGGCCGGCGTGGATGTCAGCCTGTGGGATGAGGGCTTTTCTCATCTGGAAGAAGCGGTGCAGCGTGGGCTTGTTCCGGAAGAAACGCTGGACTGCGCCGTGCTCCGCGTGCTGGAAATCAAGTTTGAGCGCGGCTTGTTTGAGCATCCGTATCTGGAGGAAAAGCCGCTGACGGCGTTCCCGGCGGAGCGCTTCCCCCAGAGCCTTGAGCTTGCGCGCCAGTCCGCCGTTCTGCTCAAAAATGACGGTGTTTTGCCGCTTGATGCGGAAAAGCCGTGTTCCATCGCGGTGATCGGTCCGAACGCGGATGCGATTTACCAGCAGCTCGGCGATTACACGCCGCCGCTTCGGGACGGAGAAGGCGTCACGCTGCTCGAGGGTGTGCGCCGTGCATTCCCGAAGGCAGCGGTGCGCTTCGCACCCGGCTGCACAATCTGCGGCAGGGAGACCGACCGCATAGAAGAGGCCGCCGCGCTTGCAGCGGAAAGCGATATTGTGATTCTGGCGCTCGGCGGGTCCTCCAGTCGTTTTGCCGGCGCACAGTTCGATACAAACGGCGCGGCCATTGTCGGGACGAAGCTGCAGATGGACTGCGGCGAAGGCGTCGACACGGCGTCGCTCGAACTGCCCGGCGCACAGAATGCGCTGGCCGCGGCCGTTTTTGCGGCGGGCAAGCCTGTTGTGTCCGTGATCATTTCCGGCCGTCCGCATGCGGTTCCGGAAATCGCCGGGAAATCCGATGCGCTGCTCTGGGCGTTTTATCCCGGCCCGTGGGGCGGTCAGGCGCTGGCTGAGGTGCTCAGCGGCGCGGTGAACCCCTCTGGCTGTCTGCCGGTATCGGTTCCGCGTACGGCCGGGCAGCTTCCGGTCTATTACAATGCGCGTGCCTCTTACGACATGCTGCGTTACCGGGATCTTGAGAATACGCCGCTGTTCCCGTTTGGCTTCGGGCTGCATTATACACAGTTCACTGTCGGAAATGTTGAAAGTGCGGAGAGCATCGATGTACAGGCGCTCCGCAGCGGCGGTACACATGCGGTGCGCTGTACGGTGTGCAATACCGGCAGCCGCGCCGGTTTCGCCGTTGTTCAGCTCTTTATTCAGGGCATGTCCGGCAGCATCGTGCGCCGTGTGCGTGAGCTGAAGGGCTTTGAAAAGCTTTGGCTGGAGCCGGGCGAGCGGAAAACCGTTGAGCTGAGGCTCGGCATGGAGGAGCTCGGCGTCTGGACGCGCTCCATGCGCTTTGACGCGGAGCCGGGCGTTGTGCGGCTGTATCTCACGGAGAGCGGTGCGCCGGTATGGAACGGCGAAATGAAAATTACGGAAAACTAAGTGAAATCCGGCGGGCGGTATACGGAAACTTTCGCATACCGCCCGTTTTTCTTTCGTGTTTTTTTGATTTTTTATCTTGACTTTTTGCATGTTGTGCATTATAATATCGATTGTGTCAAGCAACACGGGCGGATTGCCGCCTGACAAATGCTGGTGTAGCTCAGTTGGTAGAGCAGCTGATTTGTAATCAGCAGGTCAGGGGT
>JBJEOO010000001.1:0-4826 GCA_051880755.1 Hominenteromicrobium sp. | reverse complement strand
CCGAAGAACTTGGTGTTCATCCAGTGCGTCGGCAGCCGCTGCTCCGACAACCGCGGCAAGAGCTACTGCTCGAAGATCTGCTGCATGTACACCGCGAAGCACGCGATGCGCATCCGCGACAAGTACCCGGATGTCAACGTGACGGTCTTTTATATTGACGGCCGTACGCCGGGCAAGAACTTCGATGAGTTCTACCGCCGCGCGGTTGAAGACTACGGCGTCAACTACATCAAGGGCCAGGTCGGCAAGGTTGCTCCGCAGCCGAACGGTCAGCTCCTTGTGCAGGGCGTCGATCTGATCGACAACAAGCAGATTCTCATGGAGGCGGACATGGTCGTCCTCGCGACGGCGATTGAGCCGGATCCCTCCGTCCGAAAGATTGCAACGATGCTCACAGCCAGCATCGATACGAATAACTTCCTCACCGAAGCACATGCGAAGCTCCGTCCGGTCGAGTCTCCGACAGCCGGCGTGTTCCTTTCCGGCGTGTGCCAGGGCCCGAAGGACATTCCGGAGACGGTCGCGCAGGCCGGCGCTGCGGCGGTCAAGGCCATCGGCCTGCTCGCCAAGGACAAGCTGATGACGAACCCGTGCACGGCGAAGTCCGACGAGCTCCTCTGCAACGGCTGCTCGCAGTGCGCGAATGTATGCCCCTACGGTGCAATCAGCTATGAGACGAAGCTCATCAACGACCACGGCATCCGCGAGGAGCGCCGCATAGCGGTCGTCAACAATGCGCTGTGCCAGGGCTGCGGCGCCTGCACCGTCACCTGCCCGTCCGGCGCGATGGATCTGCAGGGCTTCTCGAACAGACAGATTCTTGCGGAGGTGGATGCAATATGTCGATAACAGCAAACGAAGAGTTCAGACCCAAGATCGTGGCGTTCTGCTGCAACTGGTGCAGCTACGCCGGCGCGGATCTCGCGGGCAGCAGCCGTCTGACCTATCCGGCGGACGTCAAGATCATCCGCGTGCCGTGCTCCTGCCGTGTGAACCCGATGTTCATTCTGCGCGCTTTTGAGAAGGGCGCAGACGGCGTCATCCTGTGCGGCTGCCACCCGGGCGACTGCCATTACAGCACCGGCAACTACTACGCCAGAAGAAGAATGGCGCTGCTGTTCTCCATGCTCGACTACATCGGCGTGGAACACGGACGCACCCGCGTCGAGTGGGTCTCCGCCGCTGAGGGCGTGAAGTTCTCCCAGACCATGAACGAGTTCGTGGCGAAGATCACCTCGCTCGGCAAGAATGTCAGACTGGAGGATTTGAGATGCAGGAAATAATCAACCGTGCAAAAGAACTGCTGGCGGACGGTACCGTCGCCCGGGTCCTCGGCTGGAGAATCGGCGATCTGCCGTATAATCCGGAGCCCTCCTATTTTGAGACGGCGGAGGATCTTGAGCAGAATTTCGTGTATAACGGATTCTGCGGTGCAAACCTCAGCAAGTATATGATCGAAGGCTCGAAGCTCGAGGGCAAAACGCTTGTTTTCCTGAAGCCGTGCGATACATACAGCTTCAATCAGCTCATCAAGGAAAACCGCGTGAACCGCGAGAAGGCCTATATCATCGGTGTCGGCTGCAAGGGCAAGCTGGATGTTGAGAAAATCAAGGCGCAGGGCATCAAGGGCATCCTTTCGATCTCCGGCGCGGAGATTGAGGGCGACGCCGAGACGCTGACCGTCAGCACGCTGTACGGCGATAAGACGATCGCGTATAAGGACGCCATGCTCGAGCGCTGCCATGTCTGCAAGGGCAAGGAGCACATGATTTTCGACGAGGAGATCGGCGAGAGCAAGGATACCAAGGACGCCGACCGCTTCGCGGAGGTCGAGAAGATCGAAGCGATGAAGCCGGAGGAAAAGTTCGCATACTTCCAGAAGGAGCTCAGCAAGTGCATCCGCTGCAACGCCTGCCGCAATGTCTGCCCGGCGTGCTCCTGCCGCAAGTGCGTGTTTGACAGCACGAAGTTCGACAGCTCGCAGAAGGCCAATGTGGATTTCTTCGAGGAAAAGATGTTCCACATCATCCGCGCGTTCCATGTTGCGGGCCGCTGCACGGACTGCGGCGAATGCAGCCGCGTGTGTCCGCAGGGCATTCCGCTTCATCTGTTCAACCGCAAGTTTATCAAGGATATAGACGAGTTTTACGGCGAATATCAGGCCGGCGCCGATGCGGAATCCAAAGGACCGCTGACGAGCTTCACGTTCGGCGACGTCGAGCCGGGTGTCACCGGGGGAAGGAGATAAGCCATGTTCAAGATTGCAAAGCGTAATCTGCCCGAGCTGCTGCGCGCAATTGCAGCGGAGCAGGAGCTTTACCTGCCGGTGAACATCAGCGGCCAGACGAATTTCGCAGTCTGGACGGAGGGCACCGAGGCGGATCTCGATACACTCAAGACGGTCAAATCCCCGAAGGATATGTTCTTCCCGCAGAGTGAGACGCTCTATACCGTCAAAAAAGAAAACAAAAAGCTTTCCGTTCAGCCGGAAGCGCTCCGTGAGCAGCGCTTCGTGGCGTTCGGTATGAAGGCATGCGACATTCAGGGCATCAAGGTGCTCGATAAGGTGTTACTTGCCGAGCCGGTCGATACGTTCTACGCGGCGAGACGCGAGCACGGCACCATCGTGGCGCTTGCGTGCCATGAGCCGGAGGAAACCTGCTTCTGCAAGGTTTTCGGCGTGGACTGCGCTGAGCCGGATGCGGACGTCGTGATGTGGGCGGTCGGCGAGACGCTGTACTGGAAGCCCGTCACGGAAAAGGGCAAGGCCCTCACCGAGTCGGTCTCCGGCGTGCTCGAAGCGGCGGATGAGGCCGATGAAAAGGCGGTTGCCGACGAGCAGAGCAGCATCCGCGCGATTGTCGAAAAGCTGCCGTACGCGAACCTCTCGCTCGAGGGCTGGGACGGCAACGCAACGGAAGCGAAGTTCAATTCTCCGGTTTGGGAGAAGCTGTATAAGCCGTGCCTCGCGTGCGGTACCTGCACCTTTGTGTGCCCGACCTGCCAGTGCTACGACATCAAGGATTACGATACCGGCCACGGCGTTCAGCGCTACCGCTGCTGGGACTCCTGCATGTATTCGGACTTTACGATGATGGCGCACGGCAACAACAGAACGAGCCAGATGCAGCGCTTCCGCCAGCGCTTTATGCACAAGCTCGTATATTTCCCGGCAAACAATGACGGTATGTATTCCTGTGTCGGCTGCGGCCGCTGCGTGGACAAGTGCCCGTCGTCGCTGAATATTGTAAAGGTAATCAAGGCCTTTGAAAAGGAGGCAGTCGATCAATGAGTGAATGTACGTGCCATTGCCACGATAACTATGTGAAGGACGTCCTTATCCCGCAGGTCGGCGTGATCACCGACATCCGCGAAGAGACGCCGGACGTCAAGACCTTCCGTGTGAATGCACCCGAAGGCGGCAAGCTCTTCGAGCATATGCCCGGCCAGTGCGCGATGCTCTGCGCACCGGGCGTCAGCGAGGGTATGTTCTCCATCACCTCCTCGCCGACGAACAAGGAGTATCAGGAGTTCAGCATCAAGAAATGCGGCATGCTGACCGATTATCTGCACAGCCTTGAAGTGGGCGATGAAATCACCGTGCGCGGACCGTACGGCAACCACTTCCCGGTTGAGTCTGCGCTCAAGGGCAAAAATCTGCTCTTCATCGCCGGCGGCATCGGCCTTGCGCCGCTGCGCTCGGTGATCAACTATGTGCTCGATAACCGCAGCGATTACGGAACCGTCGATATCGTATACGGCTCCCGTTCCAAGGACGACCTCGTACAGCTCAAGGAAATTCAGGAAGTCTGGATGAAAACAGAGGGTGTCCATGTTCATCTGACGATCGACCGCCCGCAGGAGGGCTGGGACGGCCATGTCGGCTTTGTTCCCGCTTATCTGAAGGAGCTTGGCTTTGATACAAACAAGACGGCGCTTCTCTGCGGACCTCCGATCATGATTAAATTCTGCCTTCAGGGCCTCATTGAACTGGGCTTCTCGAAGGAGCAGGTTTACACCACGCTTGAGCTGCGCATGAAGTGCGGCATCGGCAAGTGCGGCCGCTGCAACATCGGCTCCAAGTATGTCTGCAAGGACGGCCCGGTGTTCCGCTGCGACGAAATTGACGAGCTGCCGAATGAATATTAAGAAAGGGGTTGGCTTTACATGGAAAACATGGTAAATGTATATTTTTTCGGTAAGAAGTACAGCGTCCCCGCAGATCTCACGATTATGACCGCGATGGAATATGCCGGTTATACGCTCAAGAGAGGCTGCGGCTGCCGCCACGGTTTCTGCGGCGCGTGCGCGACCATCTACCGCATCAAGGGTGATAATGAACTCAAGACCTGCCTGGCCTGCCAGACGCAGGTGCAGGAGGGCATGTACGTTGCGAGCATCCCCTTCTTCCCGACGGACAAGCGCACCTATGATATCAACGAAATCAAGCCGAACCAGCAGATTATGATGGAGCTTTATCCGGAAATCTACAGCTGCATCGGCTGCAACGCCTGCACCAAGGCCTGCACGCAGAATCTGAACGTCATGCAGTACATCGCGTATGCACAGCGCGGCGAGCTGGAGAAGTGCGCGGAGGAATCCTTCGACTGCGTGAGCTGCGGCTGCTGCTCCGTCCGCTGCCCGGCGGGCATCTCGCATCCGATGGTCGGTCTGCTCGCAAGACGTCTCACCGGCAAGTATCTCGCGCCGGAGACCGAGCACCTCAAGAAGCGCGTCGAAGAGATCAACGCGGGCGCGTATGACGAGCTGATCGAGCAGATCATGCAGAAGCCGATCACCGAAATGCAGGAACTCTATAACACCAG